>NZ_BCPO01000096.1:0-57422 GCF_016586105.1 Burkholderia sp. E168m15 | reverse complement strand
GACCTCGACCTCGACGGGTCTGTCCTCGGCTAACAGCTCGATCGATTCGCTGTCGACATCGACCTCGACCGGCCTGTCGTCGGCTAACAGCTCGATCACCTCGCTCTCGACTTCGACCTCGACGGGCCTGTCCTCGGCTAATAGCTCGATCACTTCGCTGTCGACCTCGACTTCGACGGGCCTGTCGTCGGCTAACAGTTCGATCACTTCGCTCTCGACCTCGACTTCGACGGGCTTGTCGTCGGCCAACAGTTCGATCACTTCGCTCTCGACCTCGACTTCGACGGGCTTGTCGTCGGCCAACAGTTCGATCACGTCGCTGTCGACCTCGACCTCGACGGGCCTGTCGTCGGCCACGAGCTCCATCGGTTCGCTGTCCACCGGCCTGAGTTCGACCAACAGCTCGGTTACCTCGCTGTCCACGTCGGCTTCGACGGGTCTGTCGTCCGCGAACAGCTCGATCAGCTCCCTGTCGACCTCGACCTCGACGGGCTTGTCGTCGGCCACCAGCTCGATCACCTCGCTGTCGACTTCGACTTCGACCGGCATCAGCTCGCTGTCCACCGGCTTGAGCAGCACGGACAGCACGATCCTGTCGCTGTCCACCTCGACCTCGACCGGCATCGGCTCGCTGTCTACCGGCCTGAGCAGCACGAACAGCTCGGTGTCGTCGCTGTCGACCTCGACCTCGACCGCGATCAACGCCGCGAAGACGCACTACTACAGCGTCAACGACAACGGCGTGCAGCAAGCCAACTACGCCAACGACGGCGCCACGGGCACCAACGCCCTCGCCGCCGGCGTGAACGCCAGCGCGGCGGGCGCGAGCAGCGTGGCAGTCGGCGACGGCTCGAACGCGCAGACGGCAGGCGCGGTCGCGATCGGCCAGAACGCCTCGGCAACGGGCGGCAAGGCGGTATCGATCGGCTCCGGCAACACGGCGTCGGGCGACGGCGCGGTCGCGATCGGTGACCCGAACGTGGCGACGGGCACCGGCGCCGTGGCGATGGGTGCGAACAACACGGCGACCGGCGACGGCGCGGTGTCCCTCGGCAACCAGAACACGGCAACCGGCGCCAGCGCGCTGGCCCTCGGCAGCTCGAACCAGGCCACCGCGGACAACACGATCGCGCTGGGCAGCCAGGCCACGGCCGGCGCCACCGGCGCACAGGCCTACGGCTCGGCCGCCAAGGCCACGGCCGCCGACGCGCTCGCCTTCGGCACGAACGCGCAAGCGAACGTCGCGAACTCGATCGCACTCGGCGCGAACTCGGTCACGGCCGCGGCGGTCGGCACCTCGAGCGCCACGATCGGCGGCGTCACGTACCCGTTCGCGGGCGGCTCGCCGGTCGGCGTGGTGAGCGTCGGCGCACCGGGCCAGGAACGCCAGATCACGAACGTCGCCGCCGGCCGGATCTCGGCCACGAGCACGGACGCGATCAACGGCAGCCAGCTGAACGCGACGAACAACGCGATCAACACGCTGTCGACGTCCACCGCGTCGAACGTCGCATCCCTGTCGACCGGCATCAACTCGCTGTCGACCGGCCTGAGCACGACGAACAGCAACGTGGCCTCGCTGTCCACGTCAACCTCGACCGCGATCAACTCGCTGTCGACGGGCCTCAGCACGACGAACAACAACGTCAACTCGCTGTCGACGTCGACTTCGACCGGCATCGGTTCGCTGTCCACCGGCCTGAGCACGACGAACAGCAACGTGGCGTCGCTGTCGACCGGCGTGACGAACATCAACAACCAGTTGAACCAGCTGTCGACGACGCTCAACAACAACACGACGCGTGCGGCGAACAACAACGGCGTCGCCGCCGACCTGAACGGCAAGGGCAACGACCTTCCGGTGGTCACGGCCGGCTCGAACTCGGTGGCGATCGGCGCGGGTTCGAACGACGGCGGCCGCTCGAACGTGGTGTCGGTCGGCAGCGACACGCAGCAGCGCCAGATCACGAACGTCGCGCCGGGTACGCAAGGCACCGACGCGGTGAACGTGAACCAGCTGACGCAGGTGCAGACGACGCTGTCGACGGCACTGTCGGGCCAGCAGGCGCAGATCAACTCGCTGGGTTCGCAACTGCAGCAGACCGACCAGATGGCGAAGCAGGGTATCGCGGCCGTCGGCGCGATGGCGTCGATTCCGCAGCTCGATCGCGACGCCAACTTCGGGATGGGCGTGGGCACGTCGACCTTCCTCGGCCAGAAGGCGATGGCGGTCAACATGCAGGCGCGCATCACGGAGAACCTGAAGGCGTCGATCAACGGCGGTTTCAGCGGCGGTCAGAAGGTGATCGGCGCCGGCATGCTGTATCAGTGGAAGTAACGCGTCGCGCCGCCCGGCCGCCCGGCTAGCCAGCCGGACGGCCCGCGGCCCGACGGCAGGACGAGCCCGCTGCGCACCGCGCGGCGGGCCTCGGTCAACCCAAGCTTTAAGGACGTCACCGTGAACAAACTCGCTCTTGCGCTCGCGCTTTCCGCAACGGCCCTCGCCGCGTGCTCGACCGCATCCGGCCCGACCTTCAGCGCCTCCGAACTGCAGCCGCGCGACGGCGTGCGCACCTTCCAGGTGGACTGCCACGGCCTGCTGTCCGGCCCGCAGACCTGCATGAAGGCCGCCCGCAAGATCTGCGGCGACGAGCCCGTGCGCGCCGTCGACTCGGCCCGCGCGCTGCGCGACAAATCCGATCCGGCCACGCTGGTCTTCCAGTGCGGCGCCGCACCGGCCGAAGCGGCTTCGGCCGCCACACCCGCACCCGCCGCCGTGATCGAACGCGTGAACCTGTCCGGCGACGCACTGTTCGCCACCGACCACGCGACGCTCGCACCGACCGCGCGCGAATCGCTGGACCGGCTGCTGAGCGAGCGCGCCGACCGCACGTATTCGCAAGTGACGGTCACCGGCTTCACCGACTCGGTGGGCAGCGACGACTACAACCTCGCGCTGTCGAAGCGCCGCGCCGAATCGGTCGCCGCCTATCTGAAGGCGCACGGGCTGAAGACCGACTCGATCACCGTGTCGGGCCGCGGCAAGGCCGATCCGGTCGCGTCCAACGCGACGCCGGAAGGCCGCGCCAGCAACCGCCGCGTCGAAATCCGGCTGCAGCACTGAGCCGTCCGCGGCCGCCCATGCGGCCGCGCGATCCGGCAGGCCAGCCGCGCCACGCCGGCACGCCACGGGACGCCGCGGGACGACCGGGCGCCGCAACGCCTGCGCCCGCTTCCGTTGGCCGGCGGCTATGTCAAAGTTCGTCACGTCCTGCCAAAACCGGCGGTTTCCATGCCACAATCGCCGCAGACAGTCGCCGGGGCAGCCCGCCCGACGCGCGCCGTCCCAGGCGTGCCCGGCGACACGCCGGAATCCGGCTGCCGCCTTCGCGAATCCCGTCGCCCGGTTCGCGCGCCGCGGTGCCACCGGCGCGAATCCAACCATGACGATCCACGGCGCGCCGCTGCCGGCCAGACGCTCGACGCGATGCCCGGACGCACGACGCCGCAGAGGAAACCAACCGGTGACGGACATCAATGAAGCCGCCGCGGGCGGCACTCGCAAGCAACGGCCGGCGGTCGGCATCTCGCTGTTTGCGCGCGACGGCCAGGCGATCTGGGAAAACGGCATTCACCAGAACATCGCGTTCCTCGCGATGATGCTCAAGCGCTCGGATCGCGTCGGTCCCGTCTATTTCCTGAACGGCGGCGACGCCAACGCGCTGCCCGCCGGCCTCGAACTCGACGGCCTCGACATCCCGCTCGTGAAACCCGCCGACGTCACGCACGAACTCGACGTCGTGATCGAAATGGGCGCGCAGTTGCCGGTCGAATGGCTCAGGCACATGAAAGCGCTCGGCAAGAAGATCGCCGCGTTCTTCTGCGGGCACGTGTATGCGGGCCTGTGCGAAACGCCGATCTTCGGGAAGCCGTCGGGGCACGTGTTCAACGGCGCACCGTTCGACGAAGTGTGGCTGCTGCCGCAATACGACAAGACCGCCGCGCCGATGCTGCGGACGATCCTGCGCGCGCCCGTCCACCTGATGCCGCACATCTGGTCGCCGTACTTCCTCGAGCGCCGCGTGGCCACGCTGGCCGACGAAGGCGCGACGTTCGGCTATCAGCCCGGCCAGCGGCCGTGGAAGCTCGCGATGCTCGAGCCGAACATCTCGGTCGCGAAGTCCTGCCACTACCCGATGCTCGCGTGCGACGCGTTCTACCGCGCGCGGCCTGATGCGGTGCAACACATGTTCGTCGTCAACTCGATGCACATGAAGGAACATCCGACCTTCGTGCACTTCGCGAACAGCCTCGATCTCGTGCGCCAGCACAAGGCGACGTTCGAGCCGCGACTCGACCTGCCGGGCTTCATGGCGCGTCACGCGGATGCGGTCGTGTCGCACCACTGGGAAAACGGGCAGAACTATCTGTATTACGACGTGCTGTACGGCGGCTATCCGCTGATCCACAACTCGACGCTGATCGGCGACGCCGGCTATTACTACCCGGACTTCGACTCGGCTGCCGGCGGCCGCGCGCTGCTCGAAGCGTGGTTGCATCACGACGAACGCCTCGACGACTACCGCGCGAAAGCGGGCCGGCTGCTGCAGTCGGTCTCGATCGACAACCCCGCGAACCTCGACGCGTTCGTCTCGCGTCTGGTCGCCTGAACCGGAGCATACGCATGTCGGACTCCAATGCCCGTCAAGCGCCCGGCGAGGGCAAGCGTCTCGTCGTCGGCGTGTCGCTGTTCGTGCGCGGCGCCGGCCAGTCGCTGTGGGAAAACGGCATTTTCCAGAACTGCCTGCTGCTGATCCTGCTGCTGCGCCAGTCACCGCTCGTCGCGGATGCCGTGATGGTGAACGGCGGCGAACAGGTCGCCGATCCGCAGATGATGCTCGGCGAGTGGAACGTGCCGCTGCTGTCGATGGATGAAGCGCTCGAGCGCTGCGACGTGCTGATCGAAATGAGCGCGCAGTTCGGCGCGGACTACCTGCGCGCGTTTCGCGAACGCGGCGGCAAGGTGGTCACGATGCGGGTCGGCAACGACTACGTGATCGACATCGAGCGCGCGATGTTCGACAAGCCGTCGGGCTTCCTGTTCTCGGGCGCGCCGTACGACGCGGTGTGGACGATCCCCGAGTTCGAGCGCTCGTGCCTGCACTACTACCAGACGGGCCTGCGCGCGCCGGTCACGATCGTCCCGCACATCTGGCATCCGATGCTGTTCGACAAGGCGCGCGCGACGCTCGGCGCCGGTTTGTCGTTCGGCTATCAACCGGCCAAGCCGCGCTGGCGCGTGACGATGTTCGAGCCGAACATCTGCATGGTGAAGACGAGCATCATTCCGATGCTCGTGACCGAGGAAGCGTATCGCGCGAAGCCCGAGTTCCTCGAGTTCGTGCGCGTGTGCAACACGATTCACCTGAAGGAACATCCGACGTTCGTGCACTTCGCGAAGAGCCTCGACATCGTGAACCACGGCATCACGACGTTCGAAAGCCGCTATGCGGTGTACGAGTTCATGGCCGCGTACGGCGATGCGGTGGTGTCGCACACGTGGGAGAACGCGCAGAACTACCTGTACTACGAGCTGCTGTACGGCGACTATCCGCTGATCCACAACTCGCCGTTCCTCGGCAAGGCCGGGTATTTCTATCCGGACTTCGACTGCCAGGCGGGCGGCCGCGCGCTGCTGCAGGCGTTCGCCGAGCACGACGCGAACCTCGACGCGTATCGCGAGCAGTCGAAGCACGTGCTCGACTCGGTCAGCATCTACAACCCCGAGAACGTCGCGGCCTATACGGACGCGATCGCCACCCTCTATCGCGACGCGTGACGCGCCGCCCTTTCCGGACCCTGACCATGAACGCACGCTCGACCCTCACCCGCGCAAAATGGCTGATCGGCTGCGCCGCCGCATCGATCGCGATCGGCGCGCACGCGCAAGCCGCCGGCGAATCGGCCGACACGCTGCTGCGCGACTCCGATGCGGTGTTCAAGCAGCTCGACGCCGGCCAGTACGGGGCGGTATGGAGCGACGCCGCGCCGTTCGTCAAGGCGCGCTTCAAGCAGGATCAGTTCGCCGCGCAGATGCAGCAGGCACGCCAGTCGGTCGGCGCGGTCGGCCATCGCGGCTGGGCGCAGGTCACGCGCATCCGCTACGAGCGGACGACCGGAATGCCCGACGGGCTCTATGCGAACGTCGATTACGCGACGACGCTCACGAGCGGCGCCACGATGTTCGAGAAGCTGAGCTTCCGCCTCGAAACCGACGGCCGCTGGCATCTGACGGGCTACGTGCCGCGTCAGACGCAAAGCGCCGCGCAGTAAGCCACGCACTGCCCGCCCCACGGAGCCGATCCGATGAAACTCAATGTCGCGATAACGATGAACGTGCAGCGCGACGCGACGCAGTCGATCTGGTACAACGGCGCGAACCAGCATTGCGTGTACCTGTACATGCTGCTGAAGCAGTCGCCTTTGATCGGCGAGGTCTGGCTCGCGCACGACGACGGCATCACCGAGTATCCGCAGGCGCTGATGATGGACGCGTTCGGCGACGCGCTGCGGCCGCTGTCGGCCGTCGTTCACCAGACCGACCTGCTGATCGAGATGAACGCGTTCATCGACCCGTCGCACACGGACGTCATGCGCCAGCGCGGCGGCAAGTGCGTGTCGTATCGCTTCGGCAACGACTACGTGATCGCGGTCGAGACGATCAACTTCGAGAAGAACGACTGGCGGCCGAACCCGCACCGCGTGCAGTTCGACGAGATCTGGACCAATCCGCAGCACATGCACACGTGCGCCGCGTATTTCCAGGCCGTGTACCGTGCCCCGGTGATCGAGCTGCCACATATCTGGTCGCCGTATTTCATCGAGCGCAGCCTCGACGCCGATCCTGAACTGAAGGCCCGCTTCGGCTATCGCAACCACGGCCCGGCCAAGCGCATCGCGTTCTTCGAGCCGAACCTGAACGTCGTGAAGAGCGCGATCGTGCCGATGCTCGCCGCGAACGCGTGCTACGTCGAGCATCCGGAGCTCGTCGAGCACGTGTACATGACCAACACGTTCGACAAGAAGGAAAACGTCGCCTTCAAGCATCTCGCGCTCGGGCTCGAGATGGTGCGCGACGGCAAGGCCACCGCCGACGTGCGCGCGCCGTTCGTCGCATGGGCCGCGCATCACACCGACATCGTGGTGTCGCACCACTGGGAAAACGGCCTGAACTACCTGCTGTACGACGCGCTGTACGGCAACTATCCGCTCGTGCACAACTCGCCGTTCCTGCGCGACGTCGGCTACTACTATCCGGACTTCGAGATCTTCGATGCGGCGCGCGCGATCGCGACCGCTGCGCAGACGCACGACGCGCGGCTCGACGACTACGCGGCCGCCGCCCGCCGCTGCCTGCATCAGGTCGACACGCTCGCCGAGCACAACGTGCGCGCGTATTCCTCGCAGATTCAGCATCTGTTCGCCGACCGCCCGCTCAGCTGATTGCCTTCGCACGCGCCCCAGCCCATGAATCAGACCGTCCGCAATTTCGTCGTGATCGATTCGATCCACGGCCCGTTCGTCATCAACCGGCATTGCGCGTTGCAGGCCGAGGCGCTGATCAAGACCGGCCGGCCGCATATCCAGGGCGAACTCGACACGATCCTGCAGGTGATCGACCAGTTGCCCGACGGCGCGATCGCGGTGGACGGCGGCGCGAACGCGGGGCTGGTGTGCGTGCCGATCGCGCACCGGCTACGCGAGCGCGGCGGCCGCGTCTATGCGTTCGAGCCGCAACGCACGCTGTTTCACGCGCTCGGCGGCACCGTCGCGCTCAACCAGCTCGACAATCTCCATCTGCTGAACATGGGGCTGGCCGCCGCCAACGGCACGATGAAAGTGCCCGACGTCGACTACGGACAGGATGCCGACTTCGGGCAGGTCTCGCTCGTCGATGCGCAAGCCTCCGGCGGCACGCCGACGCCGGTCGTCCGGCTCGATTCGCTTGGCCTGCCGCGGCTGGATTTCCTGAAACTCGACATCGAAGGAATGGAGATCGACGCGCTGCGCGGCGCGCGGCGGCTGATCGAGACGCATCTGCCGTGGTGCTGGATCGAATACTGGAAAGTCGGCGAGGCGCGGATCATCGACACGTTCGCCGGTCTCGACTACACGTTCTACCGGATCGACGGGCTGAACATGCTGTGCGTGCCGAACCCGCGCTGGGACCGGCAGCGCCTGTTCATCACCGGCGAACCGCTCGCCGTCGGCTCGACGGCCGAACGCGGCACGGATTCCGCGACGGCCGCGCCCACCGACGCCGACGCCCCCGAAACGAACTGGAACCGCGCGCTCGACCACGAATCGCGCGGCGAGTGGGGGCATGCGATCGACCGCTGGCAACACGCACGCGGCCGCGGGCTCGACGACGATGCGATCGCGCTACAGCTCGCGTCGTGCTACGGCTTTGCCGGCACACCCGAGGCCGGCCTCGCGGCGCTCGACCATTTCGGCGATCCGGCCGCGCTGCCCGACGCGGCGCGCGGGCGCATCCAGCTGGCGCGCTCGGCACTGCTGCTGCGCGCCGGCCGGCGCGACGAGGCCGCACGCGCGACCATCGACAGCGAAAACGTGCTGACGGCCGCGCAATTCGGGCTGCCGACGGAACGGCTCTACCAGGGTCAGCCGCTGCACGGCAAGCGGCTGCTGATCCTCAGCTACGGCGGGGTCGGCGATCAGCTTCAGTACGCGCGCTATCTGCATGCGCTCGACGCGCTCGGCTGCGCCGGCGTGACCGTGATCGTACCCGACGCGCTGACGGGCCTGCTGCGCGAGACGTTCCCGCGCATCGAATTCGTCGGCGCGCACGGCGCGTGGGTCGACACGTCGCAGCTCGCCCACGACTACTGGTGCTCGTTCCTGATGCTCGCCGCGCTGTTCGGTTACGCGCCGACGCCGGAAGGCATGCCGGCCCCGTACCTGACGTGCCCGCCCGCGCATGCGGCCGCGTGGCGCGAGCGCGTATCGCACGACGGCCATGCACCCGGCACGCGTCGCATCGGGCTGAACTGGCGCGGACGCGACGAAAGCGATGCGCGCTTCCATCGTGCGGCCAGCCTGCGCGATTTCGCGCCGCTCGCGCGGATGCACGGCTACGCCGCGTACTGTCTCAATCGCGATCTGTCCGCGCAATCCGAGCAATCGGACCTGCCGGTCACCTTCCCGCATCACGCGATCGGCGATTTCGGCGATCTTGCCGCGCTGATGCTCGCGATGGACGCCGTCGTGACCACCTGCACCGCCCACATCCATCTCGCCGGCGCACTCGGCGTGCCGGCCGTGCTGCTGCTCAGCCCGAAAGCGGACGCGCGCTGGGAAACCGGCTCGCGCACCGCGCTCTACCCCGGCATCCGGATCGTGCGCGCCGCGCACGTCGGTCGATGGGACGATGCGATCGACCGCGCGATGGCGCTGGTGCTCGGCGGTTTCGGGAAGGATTGAGATTCGACGGCCGCGCGAGCGGGCCGCGGTACCGGGCCCGCACCCGCGCCGGTTGCGTTACACCAGCACCCGATCGCCGCTTTGCGCGGCGAACGCGCGGCCATGCCGCCGCCCCATGCGCGCCAGCAGCACGAAGCAACGGGCCGCTGGCCGGCCTGCGCCGCCCGATTGCCTGACGAGGCTGTCGGATACGCCGCGCGCGATCGCCGACTCGTCGCCGCACGCACCGGCGATGACGCCCGCGTAATAGTGCCGGGCCGCCAGCTCGCGGCCGCCCGCGTCGAGCGGGCTCATCCGCTGAATGCGGCGCGCGACGGTCGTCAGACCATCGAGATAGGGCGCGACATCGATCGGCGCATCGGTCGACTCGGCGCCCAGTTGCCACAGCATGTCGGCCAGCTCGGCGAGCGCGACCAGGTCGCGCACATCGGTCGCCTGCGTGCCCGTTCCGCCTCCGGCTTTCGTCCCCGCCATGCCCACGTCCCCTTTGCGATTCGTCCCAACCGCGACACGCACCCGGCGCGCCGCCCTGCCCGCTTCAGCACTCACGCCGCCGCCGGCGACCGCCATGAAAAGCGGATGCCCTGCGCCCACGCGACGCCGGCATCCACGATGATCTGCCGGTCGGTCTCGCTTTCCACGCCTTCGACGACGACGTGCCGCGCCCCTTCATGCGCAAATGCGATCAGCCGGCGAAACTGGTAACGCCCGATCGCGTTGCGCTTGATCAGCGACAGGACCGACCGGTCGAGCTTCACGATGTCGGGGTTGCCGACCACCAGATTGTTCAACGCGCTGAAACCGACGCCGAAATCGTCGATCGCGATCCGGCATCCGGCTTGCCGGAAGCGGTTCACGAACGACCGGCCCGCGACGGGGTTCAGCGGCCCCGTCTCCGTGATCTCGATCACCAGCCGCGCCGCCACCGACGGCTCGCGCTCGAGCCGCCTGAAAATCGCCAGCCACGCGTCGTCGACCACCGCGCTTGCCGCCGCGACGTTGCAACCGTACACGGCAGCCGGATCGGCGCGCAGCGCATCGATCGTGCGGCCGACCACCAGCCGGTCGAACCAGCGCATCAGTCCAAGCGCTTCCAGCCGCGGCAGGAAGGCGAGCGGCGGCAGTGCATCGCGCTCGCCCCACCGCAGCCGCGCGAGGCATTCCTGGTACAGCACGCCACCCGACAGGTCGGCGCGGCACACGGGCTCGTGCGCGAATCCGAGCCGGCTTTCGACGAAACTGCGTACCGACGCAAGATCGCGATGATCGTCCGGCGCGCCGAACACGAGATCGATTTCGTCGCGATTCGTTTTCCGATTCGCCTCCTGGCGAGCTTCGACCGCATTCATCCGGCGCTCCGGCAAATGGCGAGCCGCCGATCACGGCTCGACCTCAATACATATGCGGAACGAGCCCACCTCGACGCGCTCCGCCGCCTACCCGGCCCATCCTGTCATGTCGATTTTTTCCGGGGGCGTACTGTTCGCTTCGGCGCGCCGTCAAATTCGATATTTTTACGATATTCGGTTACTTGAAATACACCATGCGTGCGCGATGCCGACAGTGCGACAGGTTACACAACGCAAATTACGAAAACCATCAATCCGAATCGTTTATCTTTTTCATCTAAACAGTTTTATCTGAATCACCCCCTCCCGGATTTGCTGGTCGCGCGAAGCGGGATATCGCCAATTGATCAGATAAATACCACACCGCAAAGTGCCGTACGCATTCGACATGCCGGGTTGAAACACCGGCCCTCCACACATGCCGTCACCTGCGGAAAACCTGCTGCCGCGCGTGATTCGATCACCGCAGCATTCAATTTTCTCGTTTCAAACGATATTATGAAATTCCGAAACGGAATCAAGCCTCATTTAATCAATAATACCAACTTCAATTATATGAAGATTATAAATTGAACCATATTTAACAATCTTTCCGACTTGTTAACCTATAAACTTGTTTTTGACGGACTTCCCTCGGAGCCGTCAATTTCGTGCCTTCCAAAACCGTCGAGCTCATCGGGTTCGGCGGTTTCTTTTTTAACGGCATGATTTCGTCAGACATGAGGGCGGGACAAACCCGACGGCGGCCGGCGGCGCACCGAACGTGCGCCGCGGAACATCGACCTCATCAGGCGACCGTCGCGCCGATCAGGTTCGCGAGCAGCGCGTCGTACTCGGCGACGAGCGCCGGATTCGCCGACGTGTAACGGCCGAGAATTTCGCGCTGGCGCCGCGCATACCCTTGCCAGTCGTCGTCGTGCGTGTGCAGCGCGCGCAGCAGCGCATCGGCGCCCTGCTGCACGTCGTTGTCCGGATAGTAGTAGCCGAGATCGGGCGCGAGGCTCGCGTTGTGCACGAGCGGATAGCCCTGCCAGCACACGTCGAAATAGAAATAGTTCAGCGGGTTCGACCATTGGTGCGACACGACGATATCGGTCAGGTCAGCCAGGAACAGCGGCGTATCGAAGCGCCCGACGAAGCTGGCCTTGCCCGCGCGCACGATGTCCAGGTAGTTCATCAGCATCACGAACTCGGGGCTGTCGTGCGCGAGGCGATCGGCGTTCGTCACGTGCGTGAAGCAGATCGCGTCGGGGTCGCGGCGATACGCTTCGTCGATGATCAGCATCGGATACACGCAGAACTTCACGACGTCGTGGTTCGGCTCCATCACCGTGAGCCGCTTGCCGGGCTCGCTGCGCGGCCGGTATTCGCCGTGCTCGGGCAGCGACCGCGCGCGTTCGGTGAGGAACATCGGGTCCCACACGAACGGCACGACACGCCCCGGGCAGCGGCGCAGCGACTGCAGGAACGGCAGCGACGACGGCGCGATCTGCGGAATCGCCCACACCTCGTCGTAGCCGCGGTTGATGAACAGCGAATCCCACAGCCGGCGGCCGAACAGCATCGACTCCATCGCGTTGATGTACTCGACGCCGCAGCAATAGCTGACCAGCTTCACGCCGCGCGCTTTCAGGTAGGCCGTCTGCTCGCCGTCGATCTGCCCGCCGAGTTCGATCACCACGTCGAGCGCGTCCTTCATGTCGGCGAACGCGCGCGTGTCGAACACGTTGCGATCCCACGGCAGGGCGTCGGTCAGCGGCACGTCGGTCGTGTTGACCAGCGTCACGCGGTAGCCGTGCGGCGACGCCATCAGCAGCTTCGCGAGGAACAGCGCGTTCTGCTTGATGCCGTTGATCCACAGGCTTTCGTCGGGGGCACGCAATCCGATCGTGATACCGATGCGCAGGCCGGTCAGGACAGGAGACGTCATCGTCGGCAGGATGGAAGGTTGAACGGGAATGGCATGGCGCAGTGTAGCGCTTGACGCGCCGCCCGCGTCAAGCGGCGGCGATCCGGCATTCTAGCGGAGCGCCGGCCGCACACTGTCAGGGATGGTCAGCGGCCGCCCCGGCCGGGCCAATCCGCCCGATCGTTATGCGATACTCGTGCCGCCCGGCGGCCGGCTTTCTCGGCGCGTTCGGGCGCGCAGCACACGACCTCGCCGCACCACGATCAAGACCAAGGCACACAAAGCATGGAACATGATGCCGCGCAAGGCTTCCAGACCCTCCACGACGAACCGGGGCGGCGCTCGCGGGTCAGCGTATCCGGATGGCGGGCCGAGCTGAAGCGCATCCCGCGGATCGTGTGCGCGCTTCCCGGCGTTCGGAGCGCGCGATGATCGTCCTCAGTCATTTCAGCCAGCACGCGCCAGCCAGCCTCGAGAACCACCGCTGGTACGCGCAGGGGCACGGCTATCGTCACGAGATCGTCGATGCATCCGGCATGCCGCAGGCGCTGCCGCTGCGCCCGCTGCATCGCTACGAATCTCTGCTGCACGTGCTGCGCGGCGCGCAACCCGACGAACTGGTGCTGCTGCTCAGCGAAGATGCGGCGATCATCGAGCCCGTCGCGCTCGACCGCCTGATGACTGGGCGCGACATGCTGCTGGTCGACGCGTTCGCGTCGCCGCTGCCGCAAGTCGACGTGCAGATCTGGCGCAACACGCCGGACGTGCGTGCGATCGTGATGCGGCTCGCGCAGCGCTGCAAGCTCGGCAGCGAGCCGAGGCTGACGTCGGAAGCCGCGCTGTTCGCGGAGCTCGATACGCATCGCTACATGACGCCGATCGACGGGCTGTATGCGGTCATGCCGTCCGGCCCCGACCTCGATCCGATGTGGAGCCGCGAGCCGACGTTCGCGATCAGCCTCGACGACACGCCGCACGATCCCGAACGCAAAGGCGCGACGCCGCGCTTTCGCGACACGCTCGTCGCGTACGTCAACCGATGCCGCGCCGCCGGCCGGCCGCTGTTCACGTTCGATCACGCGGCCGCAGCACCGGACGAAGCCGCCGAGCGCAGCACGTACAACCCCGGCCGGCCGATCGCATTGATGATGCTGTACACGCCGAACATCGGCAGCTATGCACGCGTCGCCGAACGGAATTTCCGGCGCTACTGCGACGCGCACGGCTACACGCTGTACGTGCATCGCGACATCCCCGCCGAGATCGGGCTGAACGCGACGGGCAACTGGTTCAAGCCGTGGCTGCTGCACGCCTACCTGCAGCACCATGAATGGGTCGTGTGGCTCGACGCCGACGTGCTGATCGCGAACCAGCAGCAACCGCTGGCGCCGCTGCTCGAAGGACGCGACTGGCTGCTCGCACAGGATATCGGCCAATGGGCGTTCAATTCCGGCGTGATGGCGTTTCGCCGCACCGAACGCAACGACGCGATGCTGCGCGACCTGATGACGACGATTGCCGCGCTGCACGACCGGTCGAGCGTCTATGCGAGCGACGGCGACCAGTTGCATTTCATTCGCGCGATGGAGCGCGACGGCCAGTTGCAACGCGAAGGCGTGACCGACCTCGTCAGCCTCAACACGCCGTGGCTGTTTCGCCGCGCGGACAGCTACATCGTGCATTACTACGGCATGTGGTCCGCGATGCGTGCGCTGATGATGGCGCATGACGACGGGCTGCTGCCCTGACACCAGCGCCGCCATACCCTCGACGCACAAACACGACGCGCCGGCCGGATTCAACCGGACGGCGCGTCGTCGCATCAGGTGCCGTCGTCAGATCGCCGCGATCGTCGGCGCCACGGCCGCCGGGTCGGTGATGCTCGGCTTGCCGGTCTCGACGTGCCCCGCGATGCGGCGCGTCCAGCCGGCATTGCCCGCCACCGCGAACTGCAGGTCGTACCAGTGGCTGCTGCACGACAGGTCCCAATGCGCTTCGATGCGCTGCCCGGCCGGGACCGTCAGCGTGCGCGCCGCGCCGCCGTACGCGACATCGGTCGCCGTGACCGTGAGCGGGCCGGTGCCCGCATTGGCGATCGTCACGTACACGTCGCCGTTTGCGGTGTCGTAGCACGGCGTGATTTCAGGCTTGGCCGCGGCATCCGCCGCCGCCGACCCCGCGAAGCGCCGGAAATAGCCGTTCGGCCCCCACACGCTCACCAGATAGTTGCCGTTCGCATCGAGCGCCCACGTATCGGTCAGCTGCTTGCCGGCTTCGACCGTATAGCGGCGCGGCATCGCGGTCGGGTCACCCGTATAGACCCAGAAGTGCGCGCCCTGCGTGCCGGTATTCGCGAACGTCAGCGCATAGCCTTGCGCCTGAAGCTGGCCGGTGACGTGCAGTTCGTACGGCAGCGCGCGCGCCGGCCGCGTACCGGGTTCCTGCGCGGTCACGACCTGCTGCGCGGTGCTGGCCGGCGCGGTCTGCGACGACGCACGCGAGCATTGCAGGTCCGCCTGCGCGACGTACGCCTGCGTATTCGGCAGGGTCGGCAGCGTCGCATCCGATTTCGAGAAGTCGAGCGCCGACGTCAGGTCGCCGCAGATCGCGCGGCGCCACGGCGAGATGTTGGTCTCCATCACGCCGAAGCGCTTTTCGATGAATTGCAGCACCGACGTGTGATCGAACACCTGCGAGCAGACGAAGCCGCCCTTCGACCACGGCGACACGACGAACATCGGCACGCGCGGGCCGAGGCCGTACGGCAGGTTGTCGGCCGTATAGGTGCCGGCTTGCGTCGCGGTCACGACGTTGTGCCGCTCGAGCGACACGTCGACGGTACTCATGCCCGAGCCCGGCAGCGTCGGCGCCGACGGCGGCACGACATGGTCGAAGAAGCCGTCGTTCTCGTCGTACATGATCAGCAGGACGGTCTTGCTCCACACGTCCGGGTTGGACGTCAGCGCATCGAGGATCGTCGACAGGTAGTACGCGCCGTACAGCGGCGTGAACTTCGGATGCTCCGAATACGCGGCGGGCGGCAGCAGCCACGACACCTGCGGCAGCGTATTCGCCTGTACGTCGGCCTTCAACTGCGTGATCGGGCGCGTACTCATTCCGCGCGTCTGCAGCGACGAACCGGCCGGCGCATTCACGAAGTTGTTGAAGCACGCCAGCATGTTCGTGCCGTAGTTGCCGGTGAAGTTGTCGAACCCGGTGCCCTGCTGGTAGATCTGCCACGAGATGCCGGCTTGTTCGAGCCGTTCCGGGTAGGTCGTCCAGCTGAAAGGCGGCAACTGGATCTTGTCGAACTGGTTGTCGATGTAGTCGGTGTTGTCGAGCAGCGGGCCGCCGCCCGTGCCGAGCGGATCGACCATGCCCGTCATCAGGTACATGCGGTTCGGGTGCGTGTTGCCCGGGATCGAGCAGAAGTAGTTGTCGCACACCGTGAACGCATCCGCGAGCGCGTAGTGGAACGGGATGTCGTCGCGAACGTGATAGCCCATCGTCATGTTCGACTTCTGCACGGCCCACTGATCCGCGCGGCCGTTGTCGATCGCGCCATGGGTGGTCGCCCAGGTATGCGGCAGGCCGCCGATACATTGCGCGTTGACGCCCGGATTGGTCGTGTCGTAGCGGAACGGCGCGATCACGCTCGACTTGTCCTCCTGGCGCGGCTGGAACCACACCGGCTTGCCGTTCGGCAGCGTGACCGGGAAGCGGTCGTTGTAGCCGCGCACGCCGCTCAGGTGTCCGAGATAGTGGTCGAACGAGCGGTTCTCCTGCATGAACACGACGATGTGCTGCACGTCCTGGATCGTGCCCGTCACGGTGTTCGGCTCGATCGCCAGCGCCTTGCGGATCGATTCCGGCAGCAGTGCGGTGGCGGCGGTCGCGCCGGCGAGGCCGGCCGAGAACTTCAGAAAATCGCGTCGCGAATGAGTGGCCATGCTGGTTGCTCTTGATGGGTTTTCTGGTGGAAACGGCCGGTATCAGGAAGCGGGCGACGACGCAGGCGCGGTGAAGCCGGGCGGGCAGCGCATCTGCGCGGTGGCGACCACCGCACCGCCGCACGCGGCCTTCTGCTGCGCGACGGGCGCGGCGGGTGCGGTCAGGTCGTCGTTGCAGGCGCCGAGGACGGCGGTCAGCGCGATCAGGCCGACGACCGCGAAAGGCCGTAGGGCCGACGTTCGCATAACGGTTCTCCGTGAGGATGATGACGTGACGCGGACGCGACGCCGCGCCGGTCATATCGACGCCGAGATGCTATGTTCGACTTGTTACACGACGGTGTCGAGGGGCGGGAAGATGGAGGTGCGCACTGCGCGTGGCACGCGATGGTGTGGCAGGAACGGCGAAGATCGTAAGGCCTTCGAAAGATGTATGTTGCTTAGGCGTATAGCTTCTTCGCGTGTTGTCGATATCGAAGCCGCATCGCCGCGGCCACGGCCACGGGCGTACGGAAAATTACGAAGCGCTTTCTTGCGGGCCTGCCGCCACGGCAACCGGCCCACGTACAGCAACAAGGTCCGCTCAGCCTTCCGCCATCATCAGCAACTGCGCGCCGTCCGCGACCTGATCGCCGACACCGTACAGCACGTCAGCGACGACGCCCGCGCTCGGCGCGCCGATCGTGTGCTCCATCTTCATCGCCTCCATCACGATCAGCGGCGTACCGGCTTCGACCTTCTGCCCCGGCTCGACCAGCACCGCGATCACCTTGCCGGGCATCGGCGCGGTCAGGCGGCCACCGCCCTGCTCCGCGTCGCCCGCATGCGCGAGCAGGTTGCGCCATTCGAACGTTTCGGCCGCACCCTGCGTGAACACATGGAACGTGTCGCCGTCCGCATACACGCGGCCGCTGCTGCGCACGCCGCCAAGCGTCACGTCGAAATCGAGCGGCGTGGCGCCGCGCGTCCACGCGAACGGTTGCGCGGCCGCGTCGCCGATCGCGATGCGCGTGCCGGTGCCGTCGTCCTCGTACGTGACCGTCACGTCGGCTTCGCGATCGGTCGCATGCCATTCGAGCGTGCGGCGATAGCCGCCGTTCAGCCGCCAGTCCGGCAGCGAACTCCACGGCGACGCGCTTTCCTGCGCGGCGGCGCGTTCGCGCGCAAGCAGTGCCGCACAGGCGAGTGCAAGCGTCGCACGCGGCGGCTGTTGCGGCGCGAACAGCGCATCGTGGTTGCGCTCGATCAGGCCCGTGTCGAGATCGGCGATCGCGAACGGCTCGCACGCAACGATCCGCTGCAGGAACGCGGCGTTGGTATGCAGGCCGACCACTTCGCACGCGCGCAGCGCACGCAGCATCAGGCCCAGCGCTTCCGCACGATCCGCGCCGTGGACGATCAGCTTCGCGATCATCGGATCGTAGAACGGCGTGATCGCATCGCCTTCGCGTACGCCGCTGTCGACGCGCACCGACGCCCCGATGTCGAACTCGACGCCTGCCGGCAACCGCAAATGCTTCAGCGTGCCCGTCGACGGCAGAAAGCCGCGCGCCGGATTCTCCGCGTAAAGGCGCGCTTCGAGCGCATGGCCCTGCACGCGCAGTTCCTCCTGCTTCAGCGGCAGCGGCTCGCCCGCCGCGACGCGCAGTTGCCATTCGACGAGATCCAGCCCCGTGACCATCTCGGTCACCGGGTGCTCGACCTGCAGGCGCGTGTTCATTTCCATGAAGTAGAACGCTTCGCCCGTCATGATGAATTCGACGGTGCCCGCGCCGACATAGCCGACCGCGCGCGCGGCCGCGACGGCCGCTTCGCCCATCGCCTGGCGCACGTCCTCATGCAGGCCCGGCGCCGGCGCTTCCTCGAGCACCTTCTGGTGACGGCGCTGCACCGAGCAATCGCGATCGAACAGGTACACGGTATTGCCGTGCGTGTCGCCAAACACCTGCACCTCGACGTGACGCGGGCGCGTCAGGTATTTCTCGATCAGCACACGATCGTTGCCGAAGCTGCTTGCCGCTTCGCGCTGGCACGATGCAAGCGCCGCGGGAAAGTCCTCGGAGCGCTCGACCACGCGCATCCCCTTGCCGCCGCCGCCCGCGCTGGCTTTCAGCAGCACCGGATAGCCGATCTGATCAGCCTCGCGATGCAGGTTGGCCGCGTCCTGGTCGTCGCCGTGATAGCCGGGCACGAGCGGCACGGCGGCCGCGTGCATCAGCGCCTTCGCGGCGGCCTTCGATCCCATCGCCGCGATCGCGTCGACCGGCGGCCCGATGAACACGATACCGGCCGCTTCGCACGCTTGCGCGAAATCGTCGTTCTCCGACAGAAAACCGTAGCCGGGGTGAATCGCCTGCGCGCCGGTCGCGCGCGCGGCTTCGATGATGCGCTCGATGCGCAAGTAGCTGTCTGCCGCGACCGAGCCGCCGATGTGCACGGCCTCGTCGCACGCGGCCACGTGTTTCGCGTTCGCATCCGCGTCGGAATAGACGGCGACGCTCGCGATCCCGAGACGTTTGCACGTCGCGGCGACGCGGCACGCGATTTCGCCGCGGTTGGCGATCAGAATCTTGTCGAACATGGCTTCGATGTCGTCCGGAAGGTTGAGGTCACGCGATCATTCACGCCACGACGGCGTGCGCTTTTCGAGGAAGGATGCGATCCCTTCGCGCGCTTCCGCGCCGGCACGGGTCTTCGCGATCCACTCGGCGGTCTGCTCGATCAGCGTCGCGTCGAGCGCGCGGCCGGCCACGTCGGCGACGAGCCGCTTGCACGCCTTCACCGCGTCGGGGCCGTTCGCGACCAGCGTCGCCGCCAGCTTCGCGACCGTTTCGTCGAGCGCGTCGGCCGGCACCGCATCGTGAATGAACCCGAGCGACGCGGCACGCGTGCTGTCGAACACCTCGGCCGTCGTGAAGTAGCGCCGCGCCGCACGTTCGCCCATCGCCCGCACGACATACGGCGCGATCGTCGCGGGAATCAGCCCGAGCCGCGCTTCCGACAGGCAGAACTTCACGCCGTCGGCGGCAATCGCGATGTCGGCCGCCGCGACGAGGCCCACGCCGCCCGCATACGCGTCGCCATGCACGCGCGCGATCACCGGCTTGCCGCAGCGATAAATCGCTTCGAGCATGCGCGCGAGCTTGCGCGCATCGGCGCGGTTCTCGTCGTCCGAGTAGCCGGCCATCTTCTTCATCCAGTTCAGGTCCGCGCCCGCGCAGAATGCGGCGCCTTCCGCGGCCAGCACGATCGCGCGCACGCCTTCGTGCGCATCGAGCCATTCGAACGCGGTGGTCAGCTCGGCGATCGTCGTCTCGTTGAACGCGTTGCGCACGTCGGGACGCGCGAGCGTGACGGTCGCCACGCGGCCGGCTTCGCTTACCTTGATCGTTTCGTATCGCATCGGTCAGTCCTCCCGGGCGTTACATGCGGAACACGCCGAAGCGCGTGTCGTCGATCGGCGCGTTCATCGACGCGGCCAGGCCGAGCCCGAGCACGTCGCGCGTCTGCGCGGGATCGATCACGCCGTCGTCCCACAGCCGCGCGCTCGCGTAATACGGATGGCCCTGGCGCTCGTACTGGTCGCGAATCGGCTGCTTGAACGCGTCCTCTTCCTCGGCCGACCACGACCCGCCCTTCGCCTCGATGCCATCGCGACGCACGGTCGCGAGCACCGATGCGGCCTGCTCGCCGCCCATCACGGAGATCCGTGCATTCGGCCACATCCACAGGAAACGCGGGCCGAACGCGCGGCCGCACATCCCGTAGTTGCCGGCGCCGAACGAGCCGCCGATGATCACCGTGAACTTCGGCACCTTCGCGTTCGACACGGCCGTCACCATCTTCGCGCCATGCCGCGCGATGCCTTCGTTCTCGTACTTGCGCCCGACCATGAAGCCCGTGATGTTCTGCAGGAATACGAGCGGGATCTTGCGCTGGCAGCACAGCTCGATGAAATGCGCGCCCTTCACCGCCGATTCGGAGAACAGGATGCCGTTGTTCGCGACGATCCCGACCGGATGGCCCCAGATGTGCGCGAAGCCCGTGACGAGCGTCGTGCCGAAGCGCGCCTTGAATTCGTCGAATTCCGAATCGTCGACGATGCGCGCGATCACCTCGCGCACGTCGAACGGCTTGCGCGTATCGACCGGAATCACGCCGTACAGGCTCTTCGCGTCGTAGCGCGGCGGCTTCGGCTCGCGCAGCGCGAGCGGCGGCGCGATCTTCGGCGCGAGGTGACCGACGATGTTGCGCGCGATCGACAGCGCATGCGCGTCGTTCTGCGCGAGATGGTCGGCCACGCCCGACAGGCGCGTATGCACGTCGCCGCCGCCGAGATCCTCGGCGCTCACTTCCTCGCCGGTCGCGGCCTTCACGAGCGGCGGCCCGCCGAGGAAAATCGTGCCCTGGTCCTTCACGATGATCGACTCGTCGCTCATCGCCGGCACGTATGCGCCGCCGGCCGTGCACGAGCCCATCACGACGGCGATCTGCGCGATCCCCGCCGCCGACATCGTCGCCTGGTTGAAGAAGATGCGGCCGAAGTGGTCGCGATCGGGAAACACGTCGTCCTGGTTCGGCAAGTTCGCGCCGCCCGAGTCGACGAGGTACACGCACGGCAGCCGGTTTTCCGCGGCGATTTCCTGCGCGCGTACGTGCTTCTTCACTGTGACCGGGTAGTAGGTGCCGCCCTTGACCGTCGCGTCGTTGCACACGATCACGCATTCGCGGCCGGCGATGCGCCCGATCCCGGTGATGACGCCCGCGCCCGGCGCGTCGTCGTTGTACATGCCGTTCGCCGCGAGTTGCGAGAACTCGAGGAACGGCGCGCCCGGATCGAGCAGTTGCGCGATGCGATCGCGCGGCAGCAGCTTGCCGCGCGACAGGTGCTTGTCGCGCGCGGCCTGGCCGCCGCCCTGCGCGAGCTGTTCGATCTTCACGCGCAGGTCGGCGACGACCGCCTCGAGCGCCGCGGCATTCGCGCGGAAGTCTTCCGAACGCGGGTTCAGTTTCGATTCGATGATCGGCATCGACGGGGCTCCGTTCCGTGACGTGGGGCGTTACATCGTTTCCGCGAACAGCTCGCGGCCGATCAGCATCCGGCGGATCTCACTCGTGCCGGCACCGATCTCGTAGAGCTTCGCATCGCGCCACAGGCGGCCGACCGGGTATTCGTTGATGTAGCCGTTGCCGCCGAGGATCTGGATCGCCTCGCCAGCCATCCACGTCGCCTTCTCGGCCGTGTAGAGGATCACGCCCGCGCAGTCCTTGCGCACCTGGCGAATGTGGTCGCTGCCCGCCGAGTCGAGATGGCGGCCGACCGCATACAGGTACGCGCGGCACGCCTGGAACGTCGTGTACATGTCGGCGACCTTGCCCTGGATCAGCTGGAATTCGCCGATCGCCTGGCCGAACTGCTTGCGGTCGTGGATGTACGGCACGACCGCGTCGAGACACGCGGCCATGATGCCCGTCGGCCCACCCGACAGCACCGCGCGCTCGTAGTCGAGGCCGCTCATCAGCACCTTCACGCCGCCGTTCAACTGGCCGAGGATGTTCTCTTCCGGCACCTCGACGTCCTGGAACACCAGCTCGCCCGTGTGCGAACCGCGCATGCCGAGCTTGTCGAGCTTCTGCGCGACCGAGAAGCCCTTCATCCCCTTCTCGACAATGAAGGCGGTGATGCCGCGCGGGCCGGCTTCGATATCGGTCTTCGCGTAGACGACCAGCGTGTCGCAATCGGGGCCGTTGGTGATCCACATCTTCGTACCGTTGAGCACGTAGCGGTCGCCGCGCTTGTCCGCGCGCAGCTTCATGCTGACGACGTCGGAGCCGGCGTTCGGCTCGCTCATCGCGAGCGCGCCGATGTGTTCGCCCGACACGAGCTTCGGCAGGTATTTCTGCTTTTGCGCTTCGGTGCCGTTGCGGTGGATCTGGTTCACGCACAGGTTCGAGTGCGCGCCGTACGACAGGCCGATCGACGCCGACGCGCGCGAGATCTCCTCCATCGCGACCATGTGCGCGGTGTAGCCCATGTTCGCGCCGCCGTATTCCTCGGAGACGGTCATGCCGAGCACGCCGAGATCGCCGAACTTCTTCCACAGATCCATCGGGAACTGGTCGGTGCGGTCGACCTCCGCCGCGCGCGGCGTGATTTCCTTCGCCGCAAACGTCGCGACGGCGTCGCGCAGCATCTCGATGTCTTCACCGAGCATGAATTGCACGCCGGGCAGGTTGATCATGTCTCCTCCGTCTCCAGAAAGTGTGTCGCACTCACCGATTTCTGAGTTTCGCTCAAATCGAATGAATACGTCGATTCATTGACCAATACAGCGGAAATTTTGCACAGTTTCGCGCCTCGCCCGGTTCGGCGTCAATAGTTTTCTGAGTGATACTCAGATATGATGCGAGCATGACAGCCGCTCCCGCCGACACCATGACCGCCACCGCCAAAGCCGACCGCGCCGACTCGTCGCGCGCACCCGCCGGCCGCAAATCCCAGCAGCGCGTGCAGGACATCCTGCGCGCCGGCCGTGAAGTGTTCGCCGAAAAAGGTTACGAGCATGCGACGGCCGCCGAGATCGCGCAGCGCGTGGGGGTATCGGAGGCGACGGTGTTCAGCTATTTCCGCGGCAAACGCGAGCTGTGCGCGCGCGTGATCGCCGACTGGTACGACGAAATCATCGCCGCGTTCGAACACGGGATGCCGCGGGAGGCGTCGGTGCAGCAGCAGTTCGCGTTCATCGTGCGCACCCACCTGCGGCTGATGCTCGTGAACGGCACGGGGCTGTGCGCGCTGGTGCTGTCGGAAGGCCGCGCGAAGCAGCATGCGCTGAGCGACGAGCTCACCGCGCTGCAACGCCGCTACACGGCGCCGCTGATGGACGTGCTCGCACGCGGCCAGGCGGCCGGGCAGGTTCGCGCGGATCTGCCGCTGAGCCTGCTGCGCTCGATGGTGTTCGGGCCGATGGAGCACGTGCTGTGGGATGCGATCCTCGGGCACCGCAAGCTCGATACGGAAACGACGGCCACGCAGTTGATCGACATGCTGTGGGCCGCCGTGCAGCCGCCGGCGCCGGAGCAGGCGGCGCTGGTGCGCTTCAGGAACGAAGTCGCGGAAGCGGTGCGGCGGCTGGAAGGCGAAGCATCACGCGGCTGACGGCCAGGGCGGCGCACGCCGCCCTTCTGCGCCATCGCGCCGGGCGCCGCGCCGCTACGAATCCTCGCTCACCCGCAGCGGCGCGCGGCTCTGCTCGTTGTTCAAATGCACGAACTTGCGTAGCAGGCGCATCAGTTCCTGCGAATCGTCCTCGCCCATCCCGTCGAACAGCCCGGCCCGCAACTCCGTCACCGACGGAATCAGGTGGGTGAGCAGCTCGACGCCCGCCGGCGTCAACAGCAGGCGCCGCTGACGCCGCGGCAGCACTTCGCGGACGATCAATCCCTTCGCTTCGAGCCGCACCGCGAGATCGGCCGTGGTCGACGTGTCGAGCGCGACCCGCTGCGCGAGCGTCACCTGATCGAGCCCCGGATTCTCGTACAGCATCCGCAGCACCGCGTACTGCACGGGCGTCACGTCCCGGCCCAGCTTCTCGTAGAACATCGCGACCGCGATCTGGTGCGCGCGCCGGATCAGGTGCCCGGGTTCGTCGTACAGGTCGATCGGGAAAGCCGGCAGGTCGGCGGGAGTCGTTTTTTCCATGAATGAGTCGATGACTTAGGCGGCACGCACCGGTTGCGCGCACCGGCGGCATGGCGCTGCGTCGCGCCATTTCCCGGGAAAACCAGTATACCGCCCGCCTTGCTCCGGCCCATATCGATGAGTACACTGAATCTCATTCAGTACACGGAATGAAGATCGGGCCGCTTCCCCGGCGGCACCGTCCCGAAGGAGACAAGGAACATGTTTCTCAAGAACGCGTGGTACGTGGCGTGCACGCCCGACGAGATCGACGGCAAGCCGCTGGGCCGCAAGATCTGCAACGAATCGATGGTGCTGTACCGCGCGGCGGACGGCCAGGTCGCGGCGCTCGAGGATTTCTGTCCGCACCGCGGCGCGCCGCTGTCGCTCGGGTTCGTGCGCGACGGCGTGCTCGTGTGCGGCTATCACGGGCTCGAAATGGGCTGCAACGGCAAGCCGGCCGGCATGCCGGGCCAGCGGGTCGGCGGGTTTCCGTCGATTCGCAGCTTCCCGGCGGTCGAGCGGTACGGCTTCGTGTGGGTCTGGCCGGGCGATGCGTCCGAAGCCGATCCCGCCAAACTGCCGGCGCTGGCCTGGGCCGAGGACCCGGCCTGGGCGCACGGCGGCGGCCTGTATCACATCCGCTGCGATTACCGGCTGATGATCGACAACCTGATGGACCTCACGCACGAAACCTACGTGCATGCGTCGAGCATCGGCCAGAAGGAGATCGACGAAGCGCCGCCGAAGACCACCAGCCATGGCGACGAAGTCGTCACGAGCCGCTTCATGGAAAACGTGATGCCGCCGCCGTTCTGGCGAATGGCGCTGCGCGGCAACGGGCTCGCCGACGACATCCCGGTCGACCGCTGGCAGATCTGCCGCTTCACGCCGCCGAGCCACGTGATGATCGAAGTAGGCGTCGCGCATGCGGGCCACGGCGGCTACGATGCGCCGCCGAACAAGAAGGCGTCGTCGATCGTGGTCGACTTCATCACGCCCGAGACCGACACGTCGATCTGGTACTTCTGGGGGATGGCGCGCAACTTCCGGCCCGACGACGCCGCGCTGACCGCCGAGATCCGCGAAGGCCAGGGCAAGATCTTCGCGGAGGATCTCGAAATGCTCGAGCGCCAGCAGCGCAATCTCGAGCAATGGCCCGAGCGCACGCTCCTCAAGCTCAACATCGATGCCGGCGGCGTGCTGTCGCGCAAGGTGATCGACCGGCTGCTCGCCGCCGAACACGCGGCGAGCCCGCAGCGGCCCGTGATTCCGGTCGCGCAGGTCAAGGCGGCGTCATGAGCGGCGCGACCTTGACGGTTCGGGTCGCGCGCAAGTGGCAGGAAGCGCGCGACATCTGCGGCTTCGAACTCGTCAGCGATGACGGCTCGCCCTTGCCGCGCTTCGACGCCGGCGCCCATATCGACGTGCATCTGCCGGGCGGGCTCGTGCGCCAGTACTCGCTGTGCAACCATCCGGAGCAACGCGATCGCTACCAGATCGCGGTGCTGCGCGAGGCCGATGGCCGCGGCGGGTCGCGCGCGATTCACGACGAAATCCGGCAAGGCGATACCGTGCGGATTGGCCTGCCGCGCAATCAATTCCCGCTCGCGCCCGACGCGCCGCACCATCTGCTGTTCGCCGGCGGGATCGGTGTCACGCCGATTCTCGCCATGGCGGAACGGCTGTTTTCGGCCGGCATGCCGTTCGACATGCATTACTGCGCGCGTTCGACCGATCGCATGGCCTTCGTCGAGCGGATCAATGCGGCAGGGTTTCACGATCGCGTCCGCTTCCACGTCGACGACGGCGATCCCGCGCAACGCTTCGATCTGGCTGCCGTGCTCGCCGGCGCGCCCGACGGCACGCATCTGTACGTATGCGGCCCGCGCGGCTTCATGGATGCGGTGCTGAACGCCGCGCGCGAGCGCGAGTGGAGCGAAGCCCGGCTGCACTATGAGTTCTTCGGCGGCGCGGTCGTGTCGTCCGGCGCCGACCGCGCATTCCAGGTGCAAATCGCGAGCAGCGGCAAGGTGATCGACGTGCCGGCCGAATGCACGGTGATCGCGGCGCTGGCGGCGAACGGCGTCGACGTGCTGACGTCGTGCGAGCAAGGCGTGTGCGGTACCTGCCTGACTCGCGTGCTCGAAGGCGAGCCCGATCATCGTGATACGTACTTGACCGACGACGAAAAGGCGGCCGGCGACCAGTTCATGCCGTGCTGCTCACGATCGCGCACCGACCTGCTGGTACTCGATCTGTAGATCCGCAGGCGGTAGACGGACCGCCCGACACGCGGCGGCTGACCACCCTACGGGAGACGATCGATGGCCCATCCTGCCCGGCCATCAATCAAGATCGCGCGCGGCGCGTGATCGAGCGGCTGCTGCTGCACCCGAGCCGGCTTGGCCCTCGCACGCCGGCCCGCGCCCATCGCTCGGCTCAATCGGCCAGCCGGCAATGCGCGAGCTTCAACCCCGGCAGCACCGGCGCATCGATATAGCCTTCGTTCACGCAGCTGAACCGGAACGCCGACGACGTGACGAACGGCTTGATCTCGCCGCCGGGGAATTTCGGCTTCAGCGCATCCTGGTCAGGCACGTCGAAATGCGTGTCGAACTGCTCGCCGTCGGCCGTCAGCGCGCCGAAGTACGTGCCGCCCGGGTCGCTGCCCATCCGGATCACGGCGCCGACGAACGTGAGGCGCTTGCCGTCGTACTTCGTCTTCGCGGCGGCCATGTCCTGCGTATAGGCCTCGATCACGGCGCCGTAGTGCGCGTCGATCGCGGGTTCGGCGTTCGAAGCCGCACGGGCGGCCTGCTGAACGCCCGCCAACAGCGCGCAGGCCGCCAGCGCGGCCGCCGTGAACGGCGCGGAAATCTTCTTCATGGGTGGTCTCCCGTCTAGCGTGGTGGTTGAAATGATCGAAGCCCGGCGCGATGCCGATTGAATGCGCTTGCGTCGCTTTAATCGTTCGAATGGCGGTACACGGCTGCGATCACTTCATCGCCCGCACGCGCGTGCGCGGTGCGTGGCGTCGCGCCGAACGCGACGGGACAGGAAGATGACATGGTGCGGCCCCCGGCTCTCTCGTTGAATTTCACTGCGTCTGATTTTGGCCGCTACGGTAGCAGACGGCCGGCAGCCCGGCAACCGAGTACCGCGCATGGCTGGCCGCCCCATTACAATTGAAAACGATTCTCATTACATATATCATGCGCACGCTGATCCCACCGCAACACTGCCACCCGCCACACGATCCTTAGCATTCCTCTTCCTGCATCGATTCATGCCATCCCGTCGAACGCCCTGCCGCGCCCGGACCTTGCATCCGTGGCGCATGCCCCTGCCTGCCCTGCTCACCCTGTGCGTCGCGAGCGGCGCGCATGCGGCCGGCGCCGAACCCGTTGCGCCCGCGCCCGCCGCCGCGCCGGCCGCCGAACACGAACTCCCGGCGATCAGCATCAACGCCTCGGCCGCCGTCGATCCGACGATCGGCTATCAGCCGCGCACGACGAACATCGCGGGCGGCGACGCCCGGGCGCTGAAGGAGATCCCGCAATCGGTCGCGGTGGTCAGCAGCAGCGTGATGCAGGACCAGCAGGCGCGCTCGCTCGACGACGTGCTCGGCAACATCAGCGGCGTCACGCAGACCAACACGCTCGGCGGCACGCGCGACGCGTTCATCAAGCGCGGCTTCGGATCGAACAACGACGGCTCGGTGCTGGTCGACGGCGTGCGCACGCCGGTGCTGCACAGCTATCTCGCGACGATCGATCGCGTCGAAGTACTGAAGGGCCCCGCTTCGCTGCTGTACGGGATGCAGGACCCGGGCGGCGTGATCAACCTCGTCACGCGCAAGCCGGAAGACACGTTCGGCGGCTCGATCTCCGCGTCGCGCACGAACCACGGCGGCAGCAACGCACAGTTCGATCTCACGGGGCCGCTCGGCAAGCCCGGCCAGGTCGCGGGCGGCACGCTCGCCTTCCGGCTGACCGGCGAATACGACACGAGCCGCTACTGGCGCAGCTTCGGCCGCGAACGCAACGCGCTGATCGCGCCCGCGCTGTCGTGGCACGACGCGAACACGTCGATCGACGTCAGCTACCAGTACGTCGACTACACGATGCCGTTCGACCGCGGCACCGTGCTCGTGAACGGCCAGCTCGACGAGGCACTGCGCTATCGCCGCTACGAGGAAGCGTGGTCGCAAAGCAGCGGCATCCAGGAAACGCTGCGCACGCGCATCGAGCACCGCTTCTCCGATGCTTGGCGCGTGCGCGCGACTTACGGTTGGGGCCGCGACCGCTACGATCAGTTCATCACCCGCGCCACCGCGTTCAACAGCAGAACCGGCGCGCTGACGCGCTCGTCCGACGCGAACCTCGGGCGCAACGATTCCGACCAGATCGCGACGCTCGGGCTGCTCGGCAACGTGACGCTCGCGGGCATGCAGCACGCGATCTACGTCGGCGGCGAATACGAGCGGCAGCGCAGCTTCCGCGGCGACACGATCCGCGGCAAGGCGACGACGGGCTTCAATCTCTACGATCCCGTGTATGGCCTGCTCGCGCCGGGCGGCATGGCCAACGCGAAGCAGAGCGATTCGCGCTCGGTCGTGCATGCGTATTCGACGATCGTGCAGGACTCGGTGAAGATCACCGACCGCCTCACCGCGGTAGGCGGGCTGCGCTGGGAAAACTGGCAGCAGGAATCGGGAATGGGCCGGCCGTTCGTGTTCGCCGACCGCTCGCGCGGCAGCGTCTGGCTGCCGCAGTTCGGGCTCGCGTATGCGCTCACGCCGGCGCTCACCGCCTATGCGAACGTGAGCCGCTCGTTCAAGCCGAACGTCGCGTCGAACGTCGCGGCGCCGCTCGCGCCGGAATATGGCCGCGTGCTCGAGGCCGGGCTGAAGTTCAGCCTGAAGCCCGCGATCACGGGCACGCTCGCCGTGTACCAGATCGACAAGCGCAACGTCGCGGTCACGGTCGGCGACCTCACGTCGACGATCGGCACCGCGCGCTCGCGCGGGATCGAGCTCGACGTGGCCGGGCAGATCACGCGCCACCTGAGCGTGATCGGCAGCTATGCGTATACGAACGCGAACGATCGTGACAGCAACACGCCGCTCGTCAACGTCGCGCGCCACACGGGCAGCCTGTTCGCGGTATACGACACGGCCATCGCGAACCTGCCCGGGCGCTGGCGCTTCGGCGGCGGCGCGCGTCTCGTCGGCGCCCGCTCCGGCGACACCGCGAACAGCTTCACGCTGCCCGGCTACGTGAGCGTCGACGCGTTCGCGGCGTACGAAACGACGATCGGCAAGTTTCCGACCCGCTTCCAGCTCAACGTGAAGAACCTGCTCGACAAGACCTACTATCCGTCGAGCAACAGCAACCTGATCGTCGCGGTCGGCGAGCCGCGGCTCGTCACGCTGACGACCACGGTATCGTTCTGACGCCCCGGCGCGCTCACGGACGCCAGCGATACACGACGATGCTCGACCCGTTGTAGTTGTCCTTCGTGATCACGTACTCGCCGGTCGAACGCAGGTACGCGCGCACGCCGTACATCGAGTCGACGTCGTTGCCGACGTCCATCGCCGACGGGTTCGAATTCGTCAGCGTCGTGACGAGCGCGCCGGTGTTCAGGTCGTATATGTCGATGTTCGGCACCGTGTGCACATAGCCGACGAACAGGTAGTGGCCGGCCGCCGCGATCGATTTCGGGTTCGCGCTCGTCAGGTTTATCACCGGGTTCGGCGCGCTCGTGTTGCCGTTCTTCCAGCCGTGATAAACCTCGATGTGCCCGTTCATCGCGGTCCAGTCCCAGTTGCCTGCCAGGCCCTGCGCCAGGATCATCGTGTCGCTGTCGGCCTGATAGATGATGCGCGTGACGGGCGCCACGCTGCTCGGCACGGCCGTCGTCACCGGCTTGCCCCACGACGGCTTGCCGGTCGCGTCGAAGCCCGTCATCGGGTAGCGCGTGATCACGTTGGAGCCGTTCAGGCCGGCCCACACGTCGCCGTTGCCGTCGATGTCGAAACCGGCCGTCACCTGCAGCGTCGTGTTGAACGGCTTGCCGGGCAGCGAACCGGCCGGAATCGCGATGTAGCCGCTCGCGGTGTTGAAGTAGTAGAAGTTGAAGTTGCCCGGGTTCTGGCCCGACGCGACGAGGATCCGGTTGCCGCCAACGCTCACGAGCTGCCCGAAGTGCTGGCCGCGCTGATAGTCGTTCATGTCGAGGCGCGGGTCCTTCGGATAGGTGAACGGGTCGACCGTGTTCGCGACGAACGTGCCGCCCGCGGTGCCCGTATATATGTTGTTGCCGCTGTAGAACAACGTCCCGTCCGTCACCGGATCGGGCGCGGCGATTCCCTCGAAGTTCAGCGCCTGCAACTTCCATTGCAGCGTGCCGACCGGGCTGTACGCATGCAGATCGGTGCTGCCGTTGCGGCCGAGATCCCAGCCGCCGCCCCAGGCGTTGTTCAGCACGTACAGGTTGCCGGCCGCATCCTTGCCGAGCGCCGCGACGCGCGTGAAGCGCTTGTCGCCGACCTGCCCCTTGATGCCCGTGGTCGTATCGAGATAGCCGCCCTGCACGCCGAACGTGCCGACCTGCACCGGCAGCCCGGGCAGCCCGCCGTATAGCTTGATGTTCATGTCGGGCCCTTCGTCGCCCACCATCAACCGGCCCATCGACGCATCGAAGTACAGCGACGCCGGCCGCGCGCCGGCCGCCATCTGGAGCGTGTTCATCGCCGTACCGGTCGGGCTGAACTGCGCGACGACGCCCGCGCTCTTGCGCGCGACCCACAGGTTGCCGGCCGCATCGAGCGCCAGCGCGCCAGGGCCCGTGACGCCGATGTCGCGCTGCCACACGCCATCGGTCGTATAGACGCGCACGCGGTTGCCGTAGAAGTCGCTCACGTACAGCAGGTTGCCGCCCGTCGCGAGGCCCGTGATCACGTCCGCATACTGGATGCCCGTCCACGTGCTGACCGGAATGCGCAGGTCGCGCTGGTTCGTGCTCCGGTTGTAGCGGCCCACCGAGCCGCTGCCGAACGTGCGGTTGTAGCCGAGCGCGACGAACAGCGACGTCGAATTGCCGGTGATCGCGCCGCCATGGAATTCGTCGTGGATGCCGATCGTGCCGAGCAGCTGGCCGTTCTGGTAGATCGCGACGCCGCCCGCGTTCTCGTCCCAGCGCGACGCCGTGTAGATCACGCCTTCGGGCGCGACCCACATCGAGCGCGCGCCGTTACCGACGTGCGAGGCCAGCGTGCCGTACGTGTTCGCGAGCCAGTCGGTCGAGTATTGCGCCTGCGCGTGGCTAGCCGGCGCCCACATCGCCATGCACATGATCAGCAACGCCGCGCGGATTTGTTTCATTGACATGAATAATGCTCCCAGACGAACAATGATCGACACTGTAAATCGCGGCGCATGAAATATTGGTGATTCCGGTAAATCCGCATTCGCCGTTCCCCCGAATTATTCACTTCACGCGTTTTGCCGTACGGCGCTTTTTCGTCAACGATCGCAAAATCTCCGAAACCGCGCCACGACAGCCTGCCAGCCACGCGGTTTCAGCGCATTTCCCGGCATTTTGTTCCGGGTCATTCAATGCGAATACGTCATTTTTTCTGATATGACCGCATTGCATTTTCATTCCCCGGAAGTCACTTTGATTATTACAAATCGAAATCAAAATGAAAGAGAAAAAATATTGTCCGGCGCGATCGGATTTTTGCGATTTCGCGCACGGAAGGCAAAGCGGGAGGGAAAGGGGGAATACGGAGGGGAAAACCGCGCACCGGCCGTACCGGCACGCGGCGGCGATCGTTCAGCTCGCCGGATCGCGCGTCGGGCCGGCCCGGCCGTCGACGTATTTCGGCAGCGCATCGACGACGTCGATCACGCGTGGCCGGTGGAACAGTGCATCGTCGGCTGCGGACGAGCATGCCGACAACGGGGCCCGCATCGGCTGCGAGCCCCGTTGCACGCGCAACGACTGCTGCGTCAGAACTTCTGGCGCAGCCCGAGGCTCACGATCGCCTGCGACCGCGAATCGGACGAATGGCCGTTCGCCTTGTCGGACACCGACGCAGTCGCGGCCACCGGCCGGCCGAGCGCGTCGAGCGTCGTGCCGGACGCATGCTGGTACGCGCCGAGCAGGTACACGCTGGTGCGCTTCGACAGGTCGTAGACCGCGCCGAGCGTGACGTTGTGATACTGCGCGCGGTTGTCGATACCGTCGACGTCGCTGCCGCGCGTGTAGCTGTAGCCCGCGAACAGCTGCGTCTGCGGCTGCACGTTCCAGCGCGTGAACACGCCCGCGACGTTGAACGTCGCATGGCCGCTGAACAACGACTGCGCGCCGCCGCGGTACTGCACGTTGCTGTAGTTCACGCCGACGACGGCCGGGCCGAAGTCGTACGTCGCGCCGGTCGCGATCACCTGCTGCGACTGCGCGCTCGCATAGCCTTCGTTGATCGACGAATTGAACAGCCCGTCGTCGGTGCTCTGCCACTTGCCCGCCGTCGGGTCGGTCGCGCCCTTCTTGCTGTTGTCCGAGCGCTCGTAGCCGACGCCCACACGCAGCGGGCCGGCCGCGTATGCGGCGCCGACGCTCCACGTGTTGCGCTGCTTCATGCTGCCCGGCTGGCCGCCGAAGCCGTACAGCGCGCCGAACGTGAAGCCCGAGTAGTTCGCGCTCGTGTACTTGATCGAGCTGTCGACGCGCGCGGTCTGGTCGAGATCGTCGATGTCGCCCGGGTGCGCGCCGAAGCCGCCGATGAACGACGACGGGCCGACCGGGCTCACGAAATCGTCGAGCGACGTGTACTGGCGGCCGAGCGTGACCGTGCCGTAGCGGTCGCTGCCGACGCCGACGAACGCCTGCCGGCCGAACTGGCGGCCGCCCTGGCCGGACGTGCCGTTGGTGATGTCGAAGCCGTTCTCGAGAACGAACAGCGCGCGCATCCCGCCGCCGAGATCCTCGGAACCCTTGATGCCCCACCGGCTGCCGGACAGGTTGCCGGTCGTGAGCCCGACGCTCGAATGCCCGGTGTACGCGCCCGCCGAGCCGACCCGTTCGTTGCTGCGATAGGTCACGCCCGCATCGACGATGCCGTACAGCGTGACGGAGCTTTGCGCGGCGGCGACACTCGCGAGCGAGAGCAGCAGCGGCGCTGCGATCAGTTGCTTGTTCATCAGTTGCTCCGAGAAACCCCGCCATTGATGGCGGGAAGGAAAGGAATGCTGTTGACAGGCAGCTTCTTCCACGGGTTAGGATCACCGGCATGATTCTTGTCTACCGCTACCGGGTGAAATCGCTCAACGGACTGCTTAACAAGCAGGGCCGCGCGGTGAACTACGTCTGGAACTTCTGCAACGACACGCAGAAGCACGCGCTCAAGTGGAGCAAGAAGTGGCCGACGGGATTCGACCTGAACGTGCTGACGACCGGCAGCAGCAAGGAACTCGGTATTCACTCCGGCACGATCAACGCGACGTGCGAGCAATATGCGAAGTCGCGCAGTCAGTGTCGACGCCCTTATCTGCGCTATCGCGGCAGGAAATCGCTGGGCTGGGTGCCGCTGAAGGGGCGTGACCTGAAGCGCGAGGGCGACGCGTTTCGTTTCGCCGGCAACACGTTTCGCGTGTTCAACAGTCGACCGCTTCCCGAAGGCAAGATCAAGGACGGGAGCAACTTCGCGCAGGACGCGCGTGGTAATTGGTTTCTCAATATCGTGATCGAGATGCCGGATGTTCAGGCTCGCCCGATTCGCTCCGGTGTTGGCATCGATCTCGGCCTGAAAGACTTCGCCACACTTTCGACCGGCGAGAAGCTGCCCAATGACCGGTTCGGTCGACGAGCGGCGGAAAATCTGGCGAAAGCGCAGCGAGCACGAAAGCACAAGCGACATATCGCGAAGCTGCACGCAAAGATCGCCAATGCCCGCGCCGACTTCCAGCACAAGCTCGCGCTCGATCTGGTGCGGCGCTTCGATTACATCGCGGTCGGCAACGTGTCGGCCGCAAAACTCGCCAGAACCAGGATGGCGAAGAGCGTCTACGACGCATCCTGGTCGTCCTTCCGAAACAAACTCCGTTACAAAGCGATGGCGCACGGAGCCACGTTCGAGGAAGTCGACGAAAGCGGTTCGACCCAGTCCTGTTCGGCGTGCGGGTCGAAAGACAGCACGACGCGGCCGAAAGGTATCGCGGGACTGAGAATAAGAGAGTGGGCCTGCAGTAGATGTGGTGTCGAGCATGATCGAGATACCAACGCTGCGTTGAACATTCTCCGATGCGGACGTGCATCGCCAGATGTGGGAATCCTCTCCCTTTAGGGAGAGGGGGACGTCAAGGTTGTATGTCTCCGGGCGGCGAGCCCGTTGTTCTGACGGGCTGTTGCGAGTAGCGCGCGCGCGCCGACATCCACCCGGCGGTGCGAGACCGGCGACGTCCGCGCGCGACGACGCGGCGGGCATGCCCGCTGCGGCCGGTATGGTAGTTGGAACCGGTTCCGTTCCAAAGCGGAATAATGACAACAGTTTCTTGTCAAAATTGAGATAGTCGGAGCGCGGCCATAGCCACGGCTGCCGCGCCTGTACAGCGCGAGGCGACGCGGACGATAATCGGCTGCGCGCTTTCCTCCGGGAGTTCCTTCATGCATGAAACGACCCTGCTGATCTTCGCCGCCGTCGCGTTCGTCGGCATCGCGACACCTGGCCCGACCGTGCTGCTCGCGCTGACCAACGGCTCGCGCTACGGCGTGCGCCGCGCGGCGTTCGGTTTCGCGGGCGCGATGCTGTCCGACTTCGTGCTGATCGTCGCGGTCGCGCTCGGCCTCGGCGCGCTGCTGATGGCGTCGGCGTTCTGGTTCTCGGTCGTGAAGTGGCTCGGCGCCGCGTACCTCGCGTATGTCGGCATCCGGCTGCTGACGTCGAAAGGGGCGCTCGACGTCGTGGTCGCGCAGCGCGGCACGGCCTCCGGACGCAACGCATCGATCTTCGCGAAAAGCTTCCTGACCGCGGTGACGAACCCGAAGGGCTATCTGTTCTTCTCCGCGTTCCTGCCGCAGTTCCTCGATCCGCTGGCGCCGCTCGCGCCGCAGTACGTCGTGCTCGCGGTCACGTTCGCGCTGCTCGACGGCGCGGTGATGTTCGGCTACGCGCTGCTCGGCGCACGCGCGGTGCGGCTGCTGAAGCGCTCGGGCGCGCTGTGGCTCGAACGCACGTGCGGCGCGATGCTGCTCGCGCTCGCCGGTTCGCTGGCGCTGTACCGGCGCCATGCCGCGTAGGCGCCGGGCTCGATGAAAATCGCCACGCCGCCCCGCGCCGGTTTCCCCGGCCTGTCGCTCAGGCAACTCGAACGCGCGGATCTCGACGCGTGGTACGCGTACCTGTCGAACCCCGACGTGTTCCGTCACACGAGCTGGAATCTGCGCTCGCCCGACGATCTGCTGCCGATGTTCGACAACATCGAATCGACCGATCCGGATTCGATCCGGCGTCTCGCGATCGTCGACACCGCGTCGGGCGCGCTCGCCGGGACGATCGGGCTGCATACGGTGTCCACCGTCAACCGCTCGGCGGAGATCGCGTACGACCTTGCGCCGTCGCACTGGGGGCGCGGCATCGCGAGCGCGGTGTGCGACGCCGTCACCGCGTGGGCGTTCACGCACGGCGGCTTCATGCGCATGCAGGCGGTCGTGCTGACCAGCAACGCCGGCTCCGCGCGCGTGCTGCAAAAGTGCGGCTACCGCTACGAGGGGTTGCTGCGCGCCTACAAGATGGTGCGCGGCACGCCGGGCGATTTCGCGATGTACGCACGCCTCGCGACCGACTGACGTGCCCGCCGCGGCATCGCGTGCCGATGCCGTGAAGCGATTGCACGACCCGATTGCACGACCCGCGCCGAATTGGCGACAATCGCCACTCCCCTCATCGACTTGCCGCCATGAAAATCGCCGCGCTCTCCGACATCCACGGCAACCTCGCCGCGCTCGACGCGGTGCTCGACGATGTCCGCCGCCGCGGCGCCGACGTGATCGTCAATCTCGGCGACATCGTGTCCGGCGCACTCCATCCAGCCGAAACGGCCGACCGCCTGATCGCGCTCGACCTGCCGACCATCAAGGGCAATCACGAGCGGCAACTGCTGACGCTCGATCGCGACGCGATGCGGCTGTCCGATCGCTGGGCGCATGACACGCTACGCGCCGACCATCGCGCCTGGATCGCCGCGCTACCCGAACGCCTGACGCTCGACGGCGACGTGCTGATGGTGCACGGCACGCCCGCCAGCGATCTCGTCTATTTCCTCGAAACGGTCACGCCCGACGGCTGCCGCGCGGCGACGCCCGATGAGGTCGCGCAGCGCGCGGGCGATACGGCGGCCTCGCTGATCCTGTGCGGCCACACGCATGTGCCACGTACCGCGAAGCTCGACGACGGCCGGCTGATCGTCAATCCGGGCAGCGTCGGGTTGCAGGCGTATGCGGACGACCTGCCGCATCCGCACCGGATCGAGACGGGCTCGCCGCACGCCCGCTACGCGATGGTGTCGCGCACCGCCGCCGGCTGGAGCGTCGAATTCCATGCGGTCGAATACGACTGGCATACGGCCGCCGCCATCGCGGCGTCGCGCGGCCGCGACGACTGGACCGTCGCGCTGCGCACGGGCCGCTGCTGACGCGCTCGCGCCGCCCTGCCACCCTGCTTCGCCTCAACTACGGAAACATCAACACGCCATGCCCGTTCCGTCGCAACTACTCTTCCTGCCCGGCGCATCGGGCAGCACCGCGTTCTGGCAACCGCTGGCCGGCATGCTCACGCATCCGGCCGAGCGGCGAATCGTCGCCTACCCGGGCTTCGGCGACACGCCGCGCGATCCGGCCGTCGACGATTTCGACGGTCTCGTGCGTCATGTACTGGCAACCGTCGACCGGCCGACCGCCGTGATCGCGCAATCGATGGGCGGCGTGATCGCGATGCGCGCGGCGCTCGACAAGCCGGATCTCGTCACGCATCTCGTGCTGACGGTCACGTCCGGCGGCCTCGACATGGCCGGGCTCGGCGCGCAGGACTGGCGCGCCGGTTTCGCCGAAGCGAACCCGCGGTTGCCGGACTGGTTCATGACGTTTCGTGCGGACCTGTCGCAGGACATCGGCCGTATCGCGCAGCCGACGCTGCTGCTGTGGGGCGACGACGATCCGATCAGCCCGGTCGCGGCCGGCCGGCGCCTGCTCGAATGGCTGCCCGATGCGCGGTTGCACGTCGTGCCGGGCGGCCGACACGATCTCGCGGCCGTGCATGCGCAAGCGCTCGCGCCGCTCGTCGACGCGCATCTGCAACGCGTGTGACGCAGCACCCATCGCACACGTTGCACACGTCGCACGCTTCGACACGCACCCGACACCGCGACGCTCGCGCGCCGCGTCGCATCATCCCGCGTTCCTCAGCGTCAGCCTCGCCTCGAGGCCGCCGCCGTCGGCCCGGTTGTTCAGCGTGAGCGTGCCGCCCATCGCGAGCGCGAGCTGCTTCGCGATCGCAAGCCCGAGCCCCGTGCCGCCCGTCTCGCGGTTACGCGACGTCTCCACGCGCCGGAACGGCTCGAACACCGCGTCGAGCTGATCGTCCGGAATGCCGGGCCCGCGGTCGAGCACCGCGATCACCGCGCCGCCGTCCGGCGCCGCCTGCACGTCGATCTCGGCCGCGCCCGCGAACTTCAGCGCGTTGTCGACCAGGTTGCCGACGATGCGGCGCAGCGCCTTCGGCCGCGTGACGAGCGCGAGCGGCGCGCGGCTGTGCAGCGCGACGTCCTGCCCCGCATCCGTGTAGTCGTACACGATGCTGTCGAGCAGCGCATCGAGATCGATGCGACGCGCGACTTCCTCGGTGCCGTGCAGCGTGCGCGCATACGCAACGCCCTCCTTCACCAGATGCTCCATCTCGAGCAGGTCCTGGCGCAGCTTCGCGCCCTGCGTGTCGTCGTCCATCACGTCGACGCGCAGCCGCATCCGCGTGATCGGCGTCTGCAGATCGTGCGAGATCGACGCGAGAATCTGCATGCGCTCGGCCATGTACTGCGCGATGCGGTCCTGCATCGCGTTGAAGGCCCGCGCGGCGCGCGCGACTTCCGACGGCCCGTCTTCGTTCAGCCGCTCGCCCTTCAGGTCGGGGCCGAGCGCGTCGGCCGCCTGCGCGAGCTGCTTGAGCGGCCGCGTCGCGAGCCGCACCGCGAGCCAGCAGCACGCGGCCAGCACCGCGAGCTGCACCACGAGCACGGCCGGCAGCCAGCCCGACAGCGGCACCGTCGACATCGGATGGATGTCGATCGTCAGCGGCGACCCGTCGGTCAGCCGCAGATGCACCTGCAGATGTTCGCGGTCGCCGGGGATCGAATTCGCGGTCAGCGGATAGTCGCCGCCGATGCCGTCCGAGATCGAGCGCTCGACGCGCGCCGACAGCCGCGCTTCCGGCGGCGTGCCGGTCTGGCCCGGCCCGAGGATGAACGCATAGCTGCGCCGCGCGAGACGCGGCAGCCATGCGGTGCGCTCGGCGGGCGGCAGATGGTCGAGCAGCGCGACCGAGCTGGCGACCTCGCGTTCGATGTAGCCCATCATCAGGTTCGTGGTCGCCTGGTCGCGCTCGGTCACGGTGAGCCAGAACGACAGCGTCTGCGCGAGCGCCAGGCCCACGCACAGGATCAGCGCGAGCCGCGCGAACAGCGAACGCGGCCAGTGCCACGGCGCGCGCGCGCTCATGGCGTACCGTCGACGGCGGTCACGGCCGACGAGAACACGTAGCCCTCGTTGCGCAGCGTCTTGATGTAGCGCGGCTCGCGCGCGCCGTCGCGCAGGCGCTGGCGCAGCCGGCTCACGAGCAGGTCGATCGAGCGGTCGAACGGGTCGGACTGGCGCCCTTGCGTGAGGTTGAGCAACTGGTCGCGCGTCAGCACGCGCTGCGGGTTGTCGAGGAACACGCGCAGCAGCCGGTATTCGGCACCGCTCAGCGCGACCAGCGTGCCTTCGGTGTCCAGCAGATGGCGCCCGGTCGTATCGAGCTGCCATTCGCCGAACGCGAGCAGTGCGGCCGTTTCCGTCACCTGCATGCCGGGCGGCAGCATGCGCGCGCGGCGCAGCACCGAGCGGATTCGCGCGAGCAGCTCGCGCACCGCGAACGGCTTGGCCAGGTAGTCGTCGGCGCCCATCTCGAGGCCGATGATGCGATCGGTTTCCTCGCCGCGCGCGGTCAGCATCAGCACCGGCACCGTGCGGAACTTGCCGGCGCGCAGGTCGCGGCACAGCGTCAGGCCGTCCTCGCCGGGCAGCATCAGGTCGAGGACGATCAGGTCGGGCGCGCCGTCATCCAGCGCGTTGCGCATCTCGCGGCCGTTCGCGGCCAGCGACACGCGCATGCCGTTCTTCTCCAGGTAGTCCGCGATCAGTTCGCGGATCGCGCGATCGTCGTCGACGATCAGCACGTGGTCGATCTTGTCCATGAGTCGTTGCCGGTATCGGTGTCGGGGTTCGGGCGGGGGCGATGTCCGCTGTTATACCGCACGGCGGGCACGCGTTTGTATCCCAATGTATCGCGCCAGCGTGGCGACACACAACGTTGCACATGCGCGGCGCGCCGGACACATCGCAGATACGTCGGCGCCGCCTAATGGGGCCTGTCGAAACCCGTCGGGCCGCCGCCCTCGCGCCGCGGCCCGCAAAGATCAGGAGAACGCCATGCTGCCCCGCCTCAAGACCGCCGCCCTCGTCATCGCCCTCGCCGCCACGGCGGGGCTCGCCGCCTTCGCCGGCACCCGCGACGACGCGGGCGTGCAGGCATCGCCGGCCGGCATGACGGCGCCCGCTTTCACCGGCATCGACCGCTGGCACAACAGCGCGCCGCTGACGCTCGACCAGTTGCGCGGCAAGGTCGTGCTCGTCGATTTCTGGACGTATTCGTGCATCAACTGCATTCATACGATCCCGTACGTGAACGACTGGTATCGGAAGTATCGCGACCAGGGGCTCGTCGTGGTCGGCGTGCATACGCCGGAATATCCGTTCGAGCGCGACGCGGGCAACGTCGCCGATGCGATCAGGCGCTTCGATATCCGCTATCCGGTCGCGCAGGACAACCGCTACGACACGTGGCGCGCGTACGGGAATCAGTACTGGCCCGCGCTGTACCTGATCGATGCGAACGGCAAGATCGTCTATACGCGTTATGGCGAAGGCGGGTACGACAAGACGGAGGCGGCGATTCGGGGGGCACTCACGCAGGCAGGGGAAGGGATGAAGAGTGCGACGCGCACGCAGTGACCTGGGCGGCGAGCGGGCGCGATACTGGCCCGCGCCCGCTCGCGTCACGCGCTCATTCGCGCTTCGCGTCGGCCTCCGCCAGCATCGCCTCCCCGATCACGAGCTTCCCGTCCGCGACCAGCGCTTCGCCTGCGCCGCGAATATCGGCCTCGGCCTTGTTCTGCCCGAGCTTGCGCTTGCCGACGAGCCGCGTGATCTCGATCTGCAGCCCGACGATCGCTTGCAGCATCGTGTCGATGTAGTCGGGCGGCGCGTCGCCCATTTTCCACGGCACCGGCTGCGACGCCTCATGCGTACGCGTTAGCCGTGCGACCACGCCGCGCACGAACTTCTCGTCGTCGCGCACCGTGATGCGGCCGTGCGCATGCACGACCCGGTAGTTCCACGTCGGCACCTGCCGATGCGCGACGTGCTTGCTCGGATACCAGTTCGGCGAGATGTATGCGTCGCCGGCGCGGAAGATCACGAGCACCTCGTCGCCGTCCGCGACGTCCTGCCAGACCGGATTCGCCCGCGCGACGTGCGCGTGCAGTTCGCCGAGCCCGCCGTCGTCGGGCATCAGTTCGAACGGAATGTGGTTCGCGTCGAGCCCGTTCTTGCCGCGCGTGATCAGGCTGCCGAACGGATGCTGCACGATCAGTTCGCGCAGCGCGTCGGGGTTGGGTTCGTTGAAATCGGCGGGGACGTACATGTCGGCTCCACGGTCGTGCGGGGTGGGAAATGGCGAGGGTGCTAGCCCGTCATGGTTCGATTGTGATCTCAAACTGGTTTATCCTGTAGAGCCGGTTTGAAACAATTTCAGCAGACCAGAATCATGGCAAGAACGGCCCGGATCGTCGAAATCCCGTCGCTCGGCGTGCTCGACCGCGCGGCCGGCGACCTGAGCCGCCAGCTCGCGCAGGCGCTGCGCGACGCGGTGCGCCGCGGCGACGTCCGGCCCGGCGATACGCTGCCTTCCACGCGGCTGCTGGCAGCATCACTGCACGTGGCGCGCGGCACCGTCGTCGACGCGTACGCGCAGCTCATCGCCGAAGGCTTTCTCGAATCGCGCGGCGGCGCGGGCACGCGGGTCGCGAATGCGCTCGCGGAACCATCGCCCGGCAACACTTCGGAATCGCCCACGCCGCGCGTGGACCCGGCGCGCCACGCCCTGCCCGAACCGGCCGCCGCCTTCGCGCGGCTCGCCCGCGAATTCAGCCCGCTGCCGGCGATGCCGTTCGCGATCTCGGTGCCGCTCGGCCTCACCGCGCCCGACGACATCTGGCGCCGGCTCGGCAACCGCCTGCGCGCCCGCGGCGCCGGCGCGCCGTCCGGCTATGCCGATCCGCAAGGCGCGCTGCCGCTGCGCGAAGCGATCGCCGACTACGTGCGCCGGTCGCGCTCGGTGCGCTGCGATGCCGGCCAGGTCGTGATCACGAGCGGCACGCAGCAGGGGCTGCATCTCGCGAGCCAGGTGCTGCTCGGCGCAAACGACCGCGCATGGGTCGAGAATCCGGCCTATCGCGGCATCACCGCGCTGCTCGAAAGCACCGGGCGGCGCGATGCGATGGTGCGCGTGCCGGTCGACGCCGACGGCCTCGACGTCGACGCCGGCATCCGCGTCGCGCCCGATGCGCGCGCCGCATTCGTCACGCCGTCGCATCAGTACCCGCTCGGCATGCCGCTGAGCATGGCGCGGCGCAATGCGCTGCTGGCATGGGCGCGCACGCACCGCGCATGGATCGTCGAGGACGACTACGACAGCGAGCTACGCTACGAAGGCTACCCATTCCCGTCGCTGCAGGGCCTCGCGCCCGATCGCGTGATCTATCTCGGCACCTTCAGCAAGATCCTGTTTCCGTCGCTGCGGCTCGGCTACGTGATCGCGCCCGACGATCTCGTGCCTGCGTTCTGCGGCGCGCGCGTGCTGATGGACCGCCACGCGCCGACCGCCGACCAGCACGTGCTCGCCGCGTTCATCGCCGAAGGACATCTCGATCGCCACATCCGCCGCGTGCGCGGCGTCTATGCGGAACAGCGCGCGGCGCTGATCGACACGCTCGGCGCGCGGCTGCCGCGCGAGCGCGCATGGGTACAGCCGGGCGACCAGGGGATGCACGTCGTGCTGTGGCTCGCGGCAGGCATCGACGATCTCGACGTGGTCGCGCGCGCCGCCCAGGCCGGTGTCGCGGTGCGTGCGGTGTCGCCGATGTTCGCGCCCGGCACCGCGCGCCCCGGGCTCGTGCTCGGCTTCGGCGGGTTCGGCCGCGCGCAGATGGAAGCGGCCGCGCAGCGGCTCGCGGACGTGGTTTCGTCGGTGGAATCGCGGCCCCGCGCACGGTAAAAGGTTGGCGGCGGGCAACAAACGTAATCGTCTGTAAATCCTGCAAGCAAACGGCCGTTTCCGCGGCCCGCGCGCGGATTCCGTTTGCTAGGATCGCGCGTCTTCCCTCCGCGCTCCTGCCGCCTTGAACCACTTCGTGCCGTTTCTCCGAGACGCGTGGCTCCGTTGCCGCGCCCGTGTCACGCCGCTCGCCGCCGCGTGCCGCACGCGCGTCCGCGCGCTGGGCGCGGGCATGCTCCACCGCCTGCGCCATCCGACCCGGCGCGGCGTCGCGCTGACGCTTGCCGCGATCCCGGTGCTGGGTCTGCTCGTCCTGCTCGCGTTCGTTCCGTTCACGCCGAGCATCGGCGACATCCGCAAGGCGCGCATCGACCGCCCCGCGCGCGTGCTGTCGGCCGACGGCCAGCTGATCGCCGAATTCCGGCCGGTAAACCGCGAATGGGTGCCGCTCAAGCAGATCTCGCCGCACATGATCGATGCGCTGATCGCGACCGAGGACCACCGCTTCTACGCGCATCACGGCATCGACTGGCGCCGCACGCTCGCGGCCGGCCTGCATACGTTCTCGGGCGACCGGCAGGGCGGCTCGACGATCACGCAGCAGCTGGCGCGCAACCTGTATCCCGACGAAGTCGGCCGCGCGCCGACGCTCACGCGCAAGGTGAAGGAGCTGATCACCGCGTTCAAGATCGAAGCGGTGTACAGCAAGGACGAGATTCTCGAAACCTACCTGAACACGGTGCCGTTCCTGTACAACGCGTACGGCGTCGAAATGGCCGCGCGCACCTACTTCGGCAAGTCGGCGGACCAGCTCGACCTCACGGAAAGCGCGACGCTCGTCGGGATGCTGAAGGGCAACAGCTACTACAACCCGGTGCTGAATCCGGAACGCGCGGTCCAGCGGCGCAACGTCGTGCTCGGCCGGATGGCGCAGATGGGCATGCTGTCGCCGCAGCAGTTCGCGAAACTGCAGCGCCAGCCGCTGCGCGTCGACTTCGAACCGCAGACGTCACAGCCCGGTCTCGCGCCGCATTTCGCGGTGCAACTGCGCAAGTGGCTGATCGCGTGGGCCGACCGCAACAACTATGATCTCTACTCCGACGGCCTCGTCGTGCGCACGACGCTCGATGCGCGGCTGCAGGACATGGCCACGCAGGCGCTGACGCGGCAGACCGAACGGCTGCAGGCGATCGCCGACGGCGCATGGCGCGGGCCGTCCGGCTGCGGGCTGCGCAACGACCTGTTCCGCGGCTTCATGCGTCAGACACCGGAGTATCGGCAGGCCCGCGACACCGGGCTCGCCGACGTGGTTGCGCTGAAGCAGCTCGGCGCGAATCGCGAATTCGTGCGGGCGCTGTGCGAGCGCAAGACGCAGGTGCAGGCCGGCTTCGTCGCGATCGATCCGCGCAACGGCGCGATCCGTGCGTGGGTCGGCAGCCCCGATTTCGGCAGCGAGCCGTTCGATCATGTGGTACAGGCACGGCGTCAGCCGGGTTCGACGTTCAAGCCGTTCGTCTATGGCGCCGCGTTCGCGGACGGCATGCGGCCGAGCGACACGTTCGTCGACGGCCCCGTCGCGATCCCGATCGACGGCCGCGCCGTGTGGTGGCCGACCGATGCGGAGCCGCCGACCGGCGCGCCGATGACGCTGCGCGACGGGCTGGCGCTGTCGCGCAACCGCATCACCGCGCAGGTCATGCAGCGGGAAGGCGCGGCGAAGGTCGCGCAGCTTGCCCGCGCGATGGGCGTGCGCGACAGCCCGCTCGACGCGGTGCCGTCGCTCGCGCTCGGCACGAGCCCGGTCACGCTGAAAGAGATGGTGTCCGCGTACGGCACGATCGCGAATCGCGGCGTGTACGTCGCGCCGCAGATGATCACGCGCATCGAGGATCGCGACGGCAAGGTGCTCGCCGCATTCGGCAGCGCGCCGCCGGAACGCGCGCTGTCGGCGCCCGCCGCACTGACGCTCGTCGACGCGATGCGCGACGTCGTCGATTACGGGACCGGCGCGGACATCCGCTCGCGCTACGGGATTCGCATCGACGTCGCGGGCAAGACCGGCACGACGCAGGACAACACCGACGGCTGGTTCATCCTGATGCATCCGCAACTGGTGGCCGGCGCGTGGGTCGGCTTCGACGACGGCAGCGTGACGCTGCGCAGCGACTACTGGGGCGCGGGCGCGCACAGTGCGCTGCCGATCGTCGGGTCGTTCTACGATGCGGCGCTGCGCGCGCGGGCAATCGATCCGCATGTGCAGTTCTCGCCCGATTTCCGGCCACGCAGCGCGCCAGCGCCGAAGCGGCGCGCGCCGCAGCATTCAGGCCTGTTCGACTGGCTGCGCTTCTTCCGATGATCGTGCCGGCGGCGGGCTGAGCCAGGAAACGCGTTCAGCCCGCCGCGAGCGTTGCGGCGAGCGCATCGAACTCCGGCGCCCATGCCGCACGCCACGCGGCTTTCGTCGCGTCGTCGACCCATGCGCCGTCGATCCCGTTCAGCATGAACTGCTTCAGGTCGGCCACGGTGAAGCCGAAATGGCTGAACATCAACTCCCACGCTTCCGACGGGTTCACCTTGTGCAGCGTCGGATCGTCGGTGTTCGGATGGATCTTCAATCCGAGCCCCGGCATCTTGCGCATCGGATGCAGTTCCGCCCATTGCTCCGGCGGCAGCGTGCGCAGGTAGTACGAATTCGTCGGCACGACGGTGAAGACGATCCCGCGCTCCGCATAGCGCGCGCACAGCTCGGGGTTGTCGACGATCGTATAACCGTGATCGACGCGATCGACCTGCAGCAGATCGACGGCCGTCTCGACGTTACGCCACGGCATTCCGAACTCGCCCGCATGCGCGGTCGTGCGGAAGCCGGCCGCGCGCGCGTTGCGGTACGCCTTCCAGAACAGTTCAGGCGGCCGGTCGTTCTCGCGATAGTCGATGCCGAGCCCCGCGACTTCGTCCGCGCGATTCGCCTTCATCCATTCGACGATCGCAACCGCTTCGTCGGGGTCCTGCTCACGGTCGATGCTCGGAATCAGGCGCGCGCCGATCCCGAAATCGCGTGCGGCGTCCCGGATCGCCGTCACGATCGCGGCCTGCGCGTCCGGATACGCGATGCCCGATACGCGCACCGTTCCCGTCGGATTCCAGAAGAATTCAGCATGCCGCACGTTGTGCGCGGCCGCGTCTTCCAGATATTCGTATGCGATCCGCCGCAGGTCGTCGGGTTGCGTCAGCAGATATTTATCCAGCGCGCGCAGCACGTGCAGCACGCCGACCGGTTTCTCGCCGCGCGCGTAGAACCCGTCGATCTCCGCGCGCTCGATCGGCGCGCCGCTGCGTTCGGCGAGCGCGACGAACGTGTCGTGCCGCACCGCGCCGAGCAGGTGGCAATGCAGTTCGACCTTCGGCAGCGCGCGGAAGAAGGCTCGATGCGCGGGCGTGATCTCGATGCCCGTGCGCGCGGCCGGGACATTGCCTGGTGTTCCCTTCATGTCAGTCTCTTTTTCCGTAGTGCGATGCGTCGCGCAAGCCGTCTCTCAGTGCGGCTTCACGACGGTCCAGAAGTAATAGCCGAGCGGAATCGCGAGCACGACGAGCCCCCACGACACGTCGCGCCAGCGGCCGGCCAGCAGCTTGACGAGCACGTAGCACAGCAGCCCGCCCGCGATGCCGGTGCCGAAGCTGTTCGACATCAGCGTGAGCAGCACCATCGACATCACGGGCAGCGCATCGGTGAAGTCGTCGAAATGCGTATGGCGGATCGTCGCGAACATCGACAGTCCGATCAGGATCAGCGCCGGCGCGGTGGCCTCCTTCGGAATCGCGAGCGCGACCGGCACGAACAGCAGCATCGCGGCGAACAGCACGGCCGCGGCCAGCGACGACAGCCCGCTGCGGCCGCCCGCCTCGACGCCGGCCGCCGATTCAATCAGCGCGGTCAGCGCGGGAATGCCGAACACCGGCCCGAGCGTCGCGGCGAGCGAATCGACGAGGAACGGCCGGTTGATGTTCGGCAGGTTGCCCTGTTCGTCGAGCAGGTTCGCCTTCGCGCCGACCGCGAGCGCGGTGCCGAGCGTCGAGAAGAATTCCGCCGCGAAGAACGCGAACAGGTACGGCGCGGCGGCCAGGCTCAACGCGCTGCCGATATCGAGCTTGAACGCGATCGGCGCGATGCTGTGCGGCAGCGACATGAACGACGCAGGCAGGTGCGTGACGCCGAGCGGCACGCCGGCCGCGGCCGCGACGAGGATCGCGATCAGGATCGCGCCGGGCACCTTGCGGGCCTGCAGCACGATCGCGACCGCGAGACCGATCAGCGCGACCAGCGCGCCCGGCCGCGAGAAGTCGCCGAGCGCGAACGCGTTGGTCTTCGCGTTCGCGACGACCATCCCCGCATTGCGCAGCCCGAGCATCGTGACGAACAGCCCGATCGACGCACCGAGCCCGAGCTTGATCTGCACCGGGATCAGCCGCACCACGACGCCGCGCGCGCCGAGGATCGTCAGCAGGAAGAACAGCACGCCCGACACGCACGCGATGCCGAGGCCCGTCTGCCAGCCGACGTGCTCGGTCGTCGCGAGCGTCACGCCGATGATCACCGAGCCGCCGATACCGGGGCCGACGAGGAACGGCAGGTTCGCGTAGAGCCCCATCAGCGTGGTGAACAGCACGAACACGACGATCGTCGCGGTCGTCGCCGCGCCGCGCTCCATGCCGCCCGTCGCGAGCAGCGACGGGATCACGACGAGCAGGTACGCGGCCGCGAGAAACGACGTGACGCCCGCGATCGTCTCGGTGCGCACGCTCGTGCCGCGCGCGGCGAGCGCGAAGCGTCGTTCGAGCCAGTTGGCCGGCGTGCGCGCCGGCATCGTGTCAGTCGCTGACATGGTGGTTCTCCCGTGATTCCGAATATTGTCCTGTGTCGGTTCGTGCAGCGCGGTCTTATACTGCCGCGTACCGCATCCCGACCGCTATTACCCGATGTCCGACCGCTCGTCGCTGCTCCCCGCGCTCACGCTGCGGCAGGTCCAGCACTTCGTCGTCCTTGCGCATGCGCGCAGCTTCACGCAGGCCGCGCTGGCGCTGTCGCTCACGCAGCCCGCGCTCACCGCGTCGATCCGCCAGATCGAATTCCTGCTCGGCGGCCGCCTGTTCGCCCGCAGCGCGCACCGGCTCACGCTCACCACCGCCGGCGAAGCCGTGCTGCCGCTCGCCGAACGCCTGCTCAACCAGGCGCGCGGCACCTTCGACGACATGACGCGGCTCATCGGCGAACGCATCCAGACCGTGCGCATCGCGTTCATCCCGTCGGTCGCGGGCCGCCTGCTGCCCGCGCTCAACGCACTGCGCGGCACCCATCCGACGCTGCGCTTCACGCTCACCGATCTGCCGAACAGCGCGCTCGTCGAAGCGGTGCGCGACGGCGTCGCGGATCTCGGCATCGGCGTGCGCGAACCCGACGGCGACGACGGCACGCTGCGCTACCAGCAGCTGTTCGAGGACGAGATCGTGATCGTCGTGCGGCACGACGATCCGCTCGCCCGCGCGAAGAGCGTCACGTGGGCGAAGCTGGTCGATCGCGAACTCGCGGTATTCGTGCGCGGCAGCGTCAGCGAATCGCTGCATCGCACCGGCGGCGCCGAAAAGCTGCGCCTGAACGTCACGTACCGGATGGAATACACCGAGCCGCTCTACGCGCTCGCGCGCAACGGCCTCGCGACCGCCGTGCTGCCGAGTCTCTACACGATGCATCTGCACGATCCCGAACTCGTCGCGCTGCGCGTCGACAAACCGCGCGTCACGCGTGCGATCTCGCTGATCTCGCTCGCCGCCGACGATCGCGGCCCGCACGTGCGCGCGTGCCGTGAATGGATTGCGAAGCAGATCTGATTACGTTCGCGGTCCGCCGGGTGGCTGCCCATGTTCAGGGCAGCTTCGCAATCCGTTCGACGAGTGCTGCGTAGAACCGGTCCGCATCGACCTCGTTGATCCATGTCGCATTCGCCGCACGGCCGCTGCGCCCGTTCCAGTCGACGACGGTCTCGCCAAGCGTCCACTGCCCGGTCGTCTCGACCACCACGTTCACCTTGCGGCCGCCGAACAGCGTCGGATCGACGAGATAGCCGACGGCCGTCGGGTCGTACATCGGCGCGTCTTCAACGCCGCGCCGCTTCTTGTTGTAGGCGAGCTCGGCCTCCATGATGTCCGCGACGATCGCGCCGCAGCGGTTGCCGAGCGCACGGAACGGCGCGACGCGGGCCGGCGTGATCGGCGCCTTCACCGCGACGTCGCGCGGCAGCACGACGATCGGCACGCCGCTGCCGAATACGACTTCGGCCGCCTGCGGATCGACGTAGACGTTGAACTCGGCGGCCGGCGTGATGTTGCCGCGCTCGAAGAACGCACCGCCCATCAGCACGATCTCGCGCAGCGCGGCGCGAATCTGCGGCGCTTCGACCAGCGCGGTCGCGATGTTCGTCAGCGGGCCGAGCGCGCACAGCGTCACGCTGTTCGGCGCCGCGCGGCTCAGCGTATCGACGAGGTACGACACCGCGTGGCCGGCGGCGAGCGGCGCGCGCGGCGCGTGCAGTTCGACGCCTTCCAGCCCCGTCTTGCCGTGCACGTTCGCGGCCGTCACGAGCTCGCGCACGAGCGGTCGCGGGCAGCCCGCATACACCGGCAGCGCGTTCGTGCGGCCGGCCCAGTCGCGGATGATCCGCGCATTGCGTTCGGTGAGGTCGAGCGGCACATTGCCGGCCACGGCCGTCAGCGCGCGCACGTCGAGCCGGTCCTGCGCGCCGAGCGCGAACAGGATCGCGATGGCGTCGTCCTGCCCCGGATCGGTATCGATGATCACCGTGCGGCGCGCGGCGTCGCCGCCAGCCGCGAATGCGCCCGTTTCGGGCAGCAGCGCGGTGCCGGCCAGCGCGGCGGACAGTTTCAGGAACGTGCGGCGGGATGCGATCGGATGGGTCATGGTCGGGGGCTCAGAACACGTGCCGCACGCCGAGCGTCGCCATCATCTGGCGCGTGCCGGTCGAACGCGCATACGCGAAGATCTGCGCATGATCCGCGTCGCCGGCCGCCTGCTGCGCGATCACAGTCAGCGCGACGTCGGTGCGTTTGGACAGGAAGTAGTCGGCCTGCAGGTTCACCTGATGCCATTTCGGACGCTTGTCGATCACGTCGTACTTGCCGTTCGTGAACGCGTACGCGGCGCCCAGAAAGAGCTGCGGCGTCATCGTGTAGACGACGTTCACGCCCAGGTTCTGCAGGTGCAGGTGCGAATTGTCGAGGTAATCGTAGCGTACGTCGGTGAACATCGCCGCGAACTGCGCGCGGCCGATCGTGTAGAAGCCGCCCGTGCCCGCGATCCGCTGCCGGCTCGCGTACGCGGCCGGCGACATCGCGCTCTTGCTGAAGATCAGCAGCGGCGACGCATAGTCGTTCGCGATCGCGCCGTCCTGGTTCGTCGCGCTGTACGGATGGTTGTACTGCGCATAAACCACGCTCCAGCGCAGCGGGCCACGCTCATAGCCGAGCCCGAAGCTGTACGCGCTGTTGTTCGCGAAACCGGTCGTATTGCTGAAGCCGTACAGCGCGGTGAACTTCAGCCCGTAGTAGACGGGGCTCACGTACTTCACCGAATGCTGCACGCGGATGTCGTTGTAGCCGTTGTCGTTGTCGCCGATGTTCACGCCGTTGCTCGCGATGATCACGGGCCCGATGTAGTCGTGGATCGCGTCGTACTGGCGGCCGAGCGTCAGCGCGCCGTAGGTGCGGTCGGCCAGGCCGACGTACGCCATGCGCCCGAACTCGCGGCCGTTCTGCGCGGCCGTGCCCGTCATCACGTTGAAGCCGTTCTCGAGCTGGAACACCGCGGACAGCCCCTGCCCGAGATCCTCCTTGCCCTTCAGCCCCCAGCGCGGGTTCTGGTTCGTGCCGGACAGCGCCTGCCACGCGTTCTTGCCGCCCTGGTTCGTCGCGAATCCGACACCGGCCGAGATGAGACCGTACAGCGTGATGCTGCTTTGCGCACCGGCATGGGTCGCGAAGGCGCCGAGCATCGCGAGCGGAGCGAGCTTGTAGAGAGTTTTCATGCGGGTCGTGTGGTCGGTGGTGGTCCAGGCGCGGCAGGGTTCCGCGAAACTGGACTCGACTATACGAACCCGGATCGGATAATAAAAGTTTGCTTTCCTTATATCTCAATAAAACGGATTTATTCTCATCTCCACGCCGCCCGCACCCGACGAACCGGCGCTCAGTCCGCCGTGTCGCCGCCCTTCGGCAGCTTCGACCACGCGCCGCGTCCCGGCAGCGGCGACCAGGCCGGGCGGGTCTTGCGGGCACTGTCGATCACGACCAGATAGCGACCCGCAATCGGCGTGATGTCGCGATCGCGACGCAGCACCCATAGCGACTTGCCGGCCTCGACGCGTGCCTGGTAGTCGTCGTCGAGCAGCCCGTGCTGGTCGAGGAACGTGTTCAGCGACGCGGGAATCCGCACGCAGCCCTTCGAGTGCCGAACGCCGAGCAGCGCTTCGAGCCGGTCGGGATCGGTCGCATGCATCTGGAAACGCATCGGTGACACGCCGCCCTTGCCCCAGCCGCGCTCGCCGTCCACCCAGCCGAAATCATAGATGCGCATGTCGCGGTGACCGTAGCCGCGAATGCCGTTCTCGTTCGTCGTGCCTTCCGCGCGGAAATCCATCGTGTCGGGCGAGTGATGGAACACGCCGAGCGGCGTCAGGAAATGGTCGTACTGGCCCGGCAGCCCGGTGCCGACCGGCGATGCGCCGATCATCAGCCACGCATTGGCCGGTGTCGCGCGAAAGTAGATGAACAGCGCCTGCACGTTCGGCGCGCGGTCCACCATCGCGACGTATTCGCCGGCGAGATCGCCGAGATCAGCATCGGCGAGCGCTTTCTGGAGGCGGTCGCCGTACGCGCGCTGCTCGCTCGCGGGCACGTTCAGGCGCCGCGTGACTTCCTGCGTGAAGCGCTTGCGCATGTCGAGCGCGCGCGCCGTCACGTTTTGCGCCTCCTCGGCCGACAACGGCGGATGCCGGCGCGGCGGCGTGGGCGGAGGCGGCTCGGCTTCGCTCGCGGGCGTGCCGGATGCGGCCGATGCAGGTGCGGCAGCTGATGCCGCCGATGCCGCGGACGCCGAGGAAGCGGCCGACGCACCGGATGCCGCGCTCGCGAATTCCGCGTGATTCGCGTGATTCGCGTGTGACGCCCCGGATGTCGGCGCAGCGGCCGATGCACCCGACACCGCATGCGCGGACGAAGCCGGATGCGTGCGAGAGGCCGCCGAAGCAGGCGACGCGACAGACGAGGATTGCACAGCAGACGACGGCGCATCGGACGCGGCAAAGGCAGGCCGTTCGGCGACAACGGAAATCGACACCGCGGCAGCGAGCCCCACGTATGCGGCGATTGCGCGGTTGAGGCAACGCGGCTGCGCAAAGCGCCGCGCCAGGTGGGAAAGAATCATAGGTTCGAAGCCATCGGCCGATCCGGCCGCCGCATGGTGCTGCTGCGAGCGGCGCATCTTCCGCGCAAGCCATCGACACGTCCGGCGCATCGCATGCGCCAGGCGCCGACGCCTCTTCGCGGTGGAGCCGTTCGCTGATGCAACGCGGGCACTCCGATGGCGGCTAATGAGTCGTCAGGCCCCCTATTTTACTCGTCGATACGCGAATCGGCCGCGGCCCGAAGCACGCTTTTACGGGGAATTGCGCTTCGTCACGCTTTGTTTCAACTCGTTTCCGCTTGCGTGTTCGCTGCGTGGCAGGCTGGCGTGTTGCGCGGTTTCGGCACACGTCCGAAGGCACGCAGGTTTCATCCGGCTCGAGCGTGTCGCCCTGTTTATGATCTGCATGACGAAGCATTTTTTGCGATCCGGCGCTCGGAAACCGGGGCCGCGCCCGCATCGCACGCATGCCGCACGAACCATGCGACACGCGTGCACACCGCGCCGACTACTTCGAGATGGTTTCGAGCGCGATGCCCTTCGTGCGCGGCCCCATCCATCCGATTGCAGCCATCACGACCACCATCGCGCCCGCGATGAACGCGAACACGCCGAACGTGCCGAAGCCCCGCAGCACGGCCGCGATCACGAACGACGAGAAGATCGCCGAGAAGCGGCTCCACGAATAGACGAAGCCGACGGCCCGCGCGCGAATCGACGTCGGGAACAACTCGGCCTGGTACGCGTGGAAGCTGTACGACATGATGTTGCTCGCGAGCGTGAGGCCGATGCCGAGCACGATCAGGAACGCCCCCACCGTCGTCTGGCTGAACAGCAGCCCGCAGACGACGATCGCCGCCGCCATCGCGACGATCACCGACTTGCGCTCGAAGCGGTCGGCGATCACGAGGCCGATCAGCGGGCCGATCGGCGCCGCGAGCGCGATCACGCTCGAATACATCAGACTCGACGTGATCGTGATGCCCTGCTTGATCAGCAGCGTCGGCACCCAGTTCGCGAAGCCGTAGAAGCCGACCGTCTGGAACACGTTGAAGATCGTCATCATGATCGTGCGGCTGCGATACGGCGGCACCCACATGTCGCGGAAGCTGCCGCGCGGCGGCACGGGTTCGGCCGGCGCGGGCGGCGGCAACGGTCGCCCGTATTCGGCTTCGACCTTCGCCTCCAGCGCGCGCATGATGCGGTCGGCCTCGTCGACCCGGCCCTGCTGCGCGAGCCAGCGCGGGCTTTCCGGCAGTTCGCGGCGAATCCACCACACGAACAGCGCGCCATGCGCGCCGATCAGCACGACCCAGCGCCAGCCGTCGAGGCCGAGCGGCGCGTGCGGCACCAGCAGGTAGGCGAGGAACGCGACCACCGGCACCGCGACGAACCCCACCGCCTGCTCGCACGCGAACGCGCGGCCGCGGATCTGCTTCGGCACGAGTTCGGAGATATAGGTGCCGATCGTCACCATCTCGACGCCGAGCCCGAGGCCGACGACGAAGCGCCAGAAGTTCAGCCCGGTCGCGGTGTCCTGGAACGCCATCACGACGTTCGCGGCCGTGTACCACAGCAGCGACCACGTGAAGATCGCGCGGCGGCCGAACCGGTCGGCGAGGAAGCCGCACGCGATCGTGCCGATGAAAAGGCCGGAGAACAGCGCGGCGATGAAGCTCGCGACGCCCGTGGTGCCGAACAGGCCGTGCGTCGTCGCGGACAGGATGCCGCTTTTCACGAGGCCCGGCGCGACGTAGCCGCTGTACAGCAGGTCGTAGAGTTCGAAGAAGAAGCCGAGGCTCAGCAGCACGACGAGCTTCCAGACGCTGCGCGTCGGCGGCAGGCGGTCGAGACGGGCCGAGATGGAGCCGGGGTCGATGGAGGGGGATGGGGCTTGTGCCTGCGGAAGGCTGTCCGTTGAGGCCATCTTGGGCGCGTCTCCTGATCGTGTCGTGTTGTGTCGCGTTGTGCGTCGTTCTCCGGCGGACGGCCGAACCGCCGCCGTGCGAATCGCTGCATTGTACCGGCACGCCCGTTCGGCGCATGGGCAAGCCGGCATGACGGCCGCGGCGGGCGCCGAAGCCGTTCGACGCCCCGTTTTCCCCCGGACATTGTGTAAATTGCGTAACCGTATGTCGAATACGGGAAGCGCGTCGGCGCGGCGTTCCCCGGCCGTTGGCCTCCGCTCGGGCCCCGCGCAGACCGGCAAGGACAAGCCTCCCCCGCTGTTTCGCGCAGGCGCGCGCCGCCCGAATCGCGGCGAAGGAGGACACGCAATCGGTACAACCACGCGTTCCGCGCCCCGGTAACATGCTACCGGGCCAACTACCGGCTTCCGGCTGCCTTTCGGCAACCGGCATTGTCGGCAAAACGTAAGCATTCCATGTCCATACAACGACTTTCCACGTACGCCCGCCGGATCGCGCTGATCGCGCTGCTGCAGTTCGCGGCGATCGCGACCGCGTCGGCCTTTCCGGCGGCAGCCTCCGCGCCCGTCGCGAGCGGCGTCGGCGCCGCCGCGCCGGCCATTTCCCTGCCCGACGCCATCGCGCAGCTCAAGCAGATGCAGGCCGAGCTGGACCGCATCAAGCAGCAGACTTCGACCGCGTCCAACAGCAAGGAGCTGGACGCGCTCGACGACTCGGCGCAAGAGCTGAGCACCGATGTCGCGAAACTGCAGAGCGATCTCACACCGCAACGTGCGCAGGTTCAGGCGCAGCTCGACGTGCTCGGGCCGGCGCCGGCCGAGGGCGCCGCGCCGGAAGCGCCGGCCGTCGCGAAGCAGCGCGCCGCGCTGGACGCGCGCAAGACGCAAATCGACGCCGCGCTGAAACAGGCCGCCGACCAGAAGACGAGCCTCACGAACCTGACCGAGCAGTTCGCGAAGCTGCACCGCAGCCTCCTGAAGAACCAGCTCGCGTTCCGTTCGGGCAGCATCTTCAGCGCGCAGTTCTGGTTGCCGCTGTTCCACCTGTCGCCGGACGATCGCCAGCGGCTCGAGGATTTCGACGACGAACTGTTCGACATGCTGCGCTCGTCGTGGGTGCCGGGGCAGCGGGCGATCACCACCGTGCTGCTGATCGCCGCATTCGCCGCCTGGCTCGGCGGCCGCCGGCTCATCGAGCGCGGGCTCGCGTGGATCGCGCTGAACCGCCTGCCGCCCACCCGCTTGCGCCGCAGCGCGCTGGCGCTGTCGACCGCCCTGTCGACCTTCCTCGCGACGGCCATCGCGATCCAGATCCTCTACCTCGCCGTTGCACGCCACTACGAGCTCACGCCGTCGCTGACCGACCTGTGGGACCAGTTCGCGAAGCTCGCCGCGACCTGCGCACTGATCGCCGGGCTCGGCCGCGCCCTGCTCTGCACGAAGCATCCGTCGTGGCGCCTGCCCGCGCTCGCCGATCCCGTCGCGCTCGCGATGAAGCCGTTCCCCAGCATCCTGGCCGGACTGCTGCTGGTATCCGGTACGCTCGAATCGATCAACCGGATCGTCGACACCAGCCTGTCGGTCACGCTGTTCGGTCGCGGCATCGTGTCGCTCGTCGTCGCGCTGACGGTCGGCGCGTCGCTGCTGCGCGCGAATCGTGCACGCAGCGCCCTCGCGGCGGCAGGCGAGGCACCGGAGCAGCGCTCGACGCTCGCCGGGCTGATCCATGCCGGCGTCACGCTCGCGATCGTCGCGTCGTTGATCGCACTCCTGATCGGTTACATCACGGTCGCGCGCTTCATCACGTACGAGCTCGTGTGGTTCGAGATCGTGCTGTGCGCGACCTACATCCTGATCCAGTTGACGCGCGACGCGAGCGAAAGCCTGTTCTCGTCGAGCCTGTCGACGGGCCAGCAGATCAAGCACCTGTTCGCACTCGAGGACCGCCACCTGGACCAGGCGCGCACGGTCCTGTCCGGCTTCGGCACGAGCCTGCTGATGCTGATCGCGGCGATCGCGCTGGTGACCGGCGGTTTCGGCACGACGCCGGGCGATCTGCTCGACAGCGCGGTCGCGATGATCGGCAGCCAGCGGCTGCAGAGCCTGAACATCATGCCCGACCGGATCTTGAACGCCGTGATCGGCTTCGCGATCGGGTTCTACCTGCTGCGCTCGCTGCGCCGCTGGCTCGACGGCGAATTCATGCCCGCGCTCGGCATGGATACGGGCATGCGCGTGTCGCTGATCACGCTGTTCACCAACGTCGGCTACGTGCTGCTCGTGCTGATGACACTCGGGCTGCTCGGCGTCAGGTGGAACAATCTCGCGTGGATCGTCAGTGCGTTGTCGGTGGGTATCGGTTTCGGTCTGCAGGAAATCGTGAAGAACTTCGTGTCGGGGCTGATCCTGCTGACCGAGCGCCCGGTGAAGGTGGGCGACATGGTCAGCATCGCGGGCGTCGAAGGCGACATCCGCCGCATCAACGTGCGCGCGACCGAAATTCAGCTGAGCGACCGCTCGACCGTGATCGTGCCGAACTCGCAATTGATCTCGCAGAACGTGCGCAACGTGACGATGGGCAACAGCACGCAGGGCGTCGCGACGCTGGTGCTGACGTTCCCGCTGAACACCGATCCGGAGCAGGTGCGCGACCTGCTGCTCGATGCGTATCGCGAGCACCCGGCGATTCTCGACAAGCCGGCGCCGTCGGTGACGTTCAGCCAGCTCGCGCCGGACGGGATCACGCTGAGCGTGACGGGTTACGTGTCGAGCCCGCGGATCGCGAGTTCGACGAAGAGCGATCTGCTGTTCGAGATCCTCAAGCAGTTGCGCGCGGCGGGGATCACGCTGTCGAGCCCGCAGATGCTGGTCGTGCAGAACATGCCGGCGAACGATGGTCCTACGCCGCACGAATCGTAAGCGCGCCATCGAGCGGGTACGCTCGCGATCGATCGGCGCGCCGCGCGCCCCGCAGT
>NZ_BCPO01000095.1:0-29988 GCF_016586105.1 Burkholderia sp. E168m15 | reverse complement strand
GGGCCGGTTACCGCTTTCGCGGCAACCGGCCCTTGTCATTCGACCGTCGAAGCGCCCTGGCCGGGCGCGTGCCCTTACACGTCGAACTTCACCCCCTGCGCCAGCGGCAGCTGCCGGCTGTAGTTGATCGTATTCGTCGCACGGCGCATATACGCCTTCCACGCATCCGAACCCGACTCGCGGCCGCCGCCCGTTTCCTTCTCGCCGCCGAACGCGCCGCCGATTTCCGCGCCGCTCGTGCCGATGTTCACGTTGACGATCCCGCAATCGCTGCCGGCCGCCGACATGAATTGCTCGGCCTCGCGCATGTCGTTCGTGAAGATCGCCGACGACAGGCCTTGCGGCACCGCGTTGTGCACGTCGATCGCGTCGTCGAAGTTGTCGTAGACCATCACGTACAGGATCGGCGCGAACGTCTCGCGCTCGACCACCGCCGACTGCTTCGGCATCCGCACGATGGCCGGACGCACGTAGTACGCATCCGCGTGACCGACGTCGACGCGCTCGCCGCCCTTCACTTCGCCGCCCTGCTCGCGCGCATCGGCCAGCGCCTTCTGCATCGCGTCGAACGACGCACGATCGACCAGCGGGCCGACCAGCGTGCCTTCCTCGAGCGGGTTGCCGACCTTCACCGACGCGTAGGCCTTCTCGATGCGCGGCAGCAGTTGCTCGACGAGGCTGCGATGCACGATCAGGCGGCGCAGCGTCGTGCAGCGCTGGCCGGCCGTGCCGACCGCCGCGAACGTGACCGCGCGCACGACGAGGTCGAGATCCGCGCTCGGCGCGACGATCATCCCGTTGTTGCCGCCGAGCTCGAGGATGCCGCGTGCCAGGCGCTGGCTCAGCACCTTCGCGACTTCCTGGCCCATCCGCACGCTGCCCGTCGCGCTGACGACCGGCACCTTCTTCGACGCCGTCAGCACCTCGCCGACATCGCGCATGCCGAGCACCAGTTGGCTCAGTTCCGCCGGCGCGACGCCCGGATGCGTCTTGTCGAACTCGCGGAGCGCCTTCTGGAGCAGCACGTGGCACGCGATCGCGGTGAGCGGCGTCTTCTCGGACGGCTTCCACACGACCGAATCGCCGCACACGAACGCGAGCGCCGCATTCCACGCCCACACCGCGACCGGGAAGTTGAACGCCGAAATCACGCCGCACACGCCGATCGGGTGCCACGTTTCCATCATCCGGTGGCCCGGGCGCTCGGACGCGATCGTGAGACCGTAAAGCTGACGCGACAGGCCGACCGCGAAATCGCAGATGTCGATCATTTCCTGCACTTCGCCGAGGCCTTCCGACGTGATCTTGCCGGCTTCGAGCGTGACGAGGCGGCCGAGCTCGGCCTTGTGCTCGCGCAGCACGTTGCCGAACACGCGCACGAGTTCGCCGCGCACCGGCGCCGGCACCGTGCGCCACTTGAGGAATGCGTCGTGCGCGGCGTCGATCTTGCGCTCGGCGCCGGCGGGCGTGTCGACGGCCAGCGTCGCGAGCGTCGCGCCGTCGAGCGGCGAACGCGCGGTCAGCGCATTGCCTTTCCACTGGGCGAGATCGATGTCGAGCGCGGCAAGAATGTCGTTGAATTGCATCACTTCCTCTTCAGGGACAGATTGATCGGTGCGGCGGCAGCGCCGCCCGCGTGATTCGATTGGAGCGCGTTCGAGCGCGTCGTGCAAGCGGACGCGCCGCGCGGCGGGCCGGTGCGCCATCCGGCGCATTGCGCTGCGCCGCCGCCGGAAAGCCCGGCCGGACGGCGCGCCCCAGCCTCGCGAGGCACGATCCATGAAACACATTGTCGATGGCCACAAGTCGGGCCGCTATTGATATTAACTCACGACTTCATTCCCAAAACGCAACAACTCGACCGGCCGGACCAACGCGTTTCCGGATCGATTCGGGACGTTTCCAAAGCCTGCGGCCGGGCACCCGGACGCATCGCGGCACGACACAAGTTGATGATCATCCCGCATCACCCTGTTCGGAAATATCGTTTGCCGCCGGTGCACCGGGCACACACAATCGGTGCGACGTCGAGGTGCAACGCACCCGGCGCGCCGCCGGCCGCCACCACGGCAGCCGGACGACCGACGAAGGCGACACGCACCACGGCCCGGCTCAGCGGGCCGGTTTCGCACCGCATCACCGCTACCCGCCGCGGGCGGCAACGCGTCGCGCTTCGTCACCGAAAAACAATCCCGGAGACAGCGCCCAGCGCCCGCCATGCATTCAGATGCCCGCCCCGATTCGTCCCGCCCGTCCGCCTCGCCCCCTGCGAAGCCCTCCCTCCACCGCGCGTTGCAGGCCCGCCATCTGCGGATGATCGCGATCGGCGGCTCGATCGGCACGGGCCTGTTCGTCGCGTCCGGCGCATCGATCTCGCAGGCCGGCCCCGGTGGCGCGATGCTCGCGTACATGCTGATCGGCCTGATGGTCTATTTCCTGATGACGAGCCTCGGCGAAATGGCCGCGTTCATGCCGGTGTCGGGCTCGTTCGCGACCTACGGCGCGAAGTTCGTCGACGAAGGCTTCGGCTTCGCGCTCGGCTGGAACTACTGGTACAGCTGGGCCGTGACGCTGGCGGTGGAGCTCGTCGCCGCGCAGCTCGTGATGCACTACTGGTTCCCGCACGTGCCGGGCGTCTGGTGGAGCGCGCTGTTCCTCACGCTGATCTTCGCGCTCAACGCGCTGTCGGTGCGCGGCTTCGGCGAGGCCGAATACTGGTTCGCGCTGATCAAGGTACTCACCGTGCTCGCGTTCGTCGGCGTCGGCCTGCTGATGATCTTCGGGATCATGCAGGGCGGCCCGAGCGCCGGCTGGGGCAACTTCACGATCGGCGACGCGCCGTTCGTCGGCGGCTGGGCGACGATGCTCGGCGTCGCGATGATCGCGGGCTTCTCGTTCCAGGGTACCGAGATGATCGGCGTCGCGGCCGGCGAATCGGAGAACCCGCGCACGACGATTCCGCGTGCGGTGAGCCAGATCTTCTGGCGCATCCTGCTGTTCTACGTGTTCGCGATCTTCGTGATCGGCGTGCTGGTTCCGTACACCGATCCGAGCCTGCTGAAGAGCGACGTGACCGATATCGGCGTGAGCCCGTTCACGCTGGTGTTCCGCCACGCGGGTCTCGCCTTTGCCGCCGGCGTGATGAACGCGGTGATCCTGACGGCCGTGCTGTCGGCCGGCAACTCGGGCATGTACGCGTCGACGCGGATGCTCTACAACCTCGCGGTCGAAGGCCGCGCGCCGAAGCTGTTCGCGAAACTGTCGCCCGGCGGCGTGCCGCGCAACGCGCTGTATGCGACGACCGCCGTCGGCGCGCTGTGTTTCCTCACGTCGCTGTACGGCGACAAGACGGTCTACCTGTGGCTGCTGAACACGTCGGGCATGGCCGGCTTCATCACGTGGCTCGGCATCGCGGTCAGCCACTACCGCTTTCGCAAGGGTTTCCTGAAGCAGGGCTACCGGCTCGACCAGTTGCCGTACCGGTCGAAGTGGTTCCCGTTCGGCCCGCTGTTCGCGTTCGCGCTGTGCGCGGTCGTCGCGCTCGGCCAGGACTATCAGGCGTTCCTCGCCGACAAGATCGACTGGGCGGGTGTCGCAGCAACCTACATCGGCTTGCCGTTCTTCCTCGCGATCTGGCTCGGCTACGCGCTCGTGCGCAAATGCCGGCTGGTGCGCTACGAGGACATGGAAATCGCGCCGTGGATCGAACGCAACGCGACACATGAAGCTGCCCAAAAGGCTGATGCCAGCTATCCGGCCTATGTCGCCCGCCCGGTCAACCCGACGCCGGGCGCCTGACGCCCGGTAACGCGTCGGCCGCCCCCACCCCGGCGGCCGACGCGCTGAAGCTCCCATTCGACGCGGCGCGCGCGTTCAGGCAAGATCGACGCGCGCCGTCCGTTTTTTTCGCCGTCACGAGTCACCAACACGCATGCAGAACTTCTACGAAGCCACCGTTACCCGCCAGCCCTACCCGCAACTGACCGGCACGATCGATACCCAGGTCTGCATCGTCGGCGGCGGCCTCGCCGGCCTGTGCACGGCGCTCGGCCTCGTCGAGCGCGGCGTGACGGACGTCGTCGTACTCGACAGCGAACGGGTCGGCTTCGGCGCGTCGGGCCGCAACGGCGGCTTCGTGTTCGGCGGCTACAGCCTCGACAACGCCGACCTGCTGCGCACGCTCGGCCGCGACGAAGGGCGCCGGCTGTACCGGCTCACCGTCGACGCGGTCGACCTGATCCGCGCGCGCATCGCGCGCTACGGGATCGATTGCGACATCGTCGACCAGGGCGTGATGCTCGCGAACTGGTTCGACGATCCGTCGCGGCTCGACAGCGTGCGCACGCTGATGAAGAACGAACTCGGCGTCGAATGGGAACCCGTCCCGACCGGCGCGCTGCGCGAGCGGCTGAAAACACAGCGCTATTACGGCGGCCTGTTCGAGCCGAACGCATTCCATTTCCATCCGCTGAAGTACGTGCTCGGCGTCGCGGCGGCCGCGTCGCGCGGCGGCGCACGCGTGTACGAACGCTCGGCCGCGCTCGGCATCGCGCGCGACGGCGCCGGCTACGTCGTGCGCACGGGGCAGGGCGCGGTACGCGCGAAGGACGTCGTGTTCGCCGGCGGCGGCTATGCGCGCGGCGTGTCGCCGCGCATCGAGCGCGCGGTGCTGCCGATCGCGACCTACGTGATCGCGACCGAACCGCTCGGCACGCGCCTGCCCGACGCGATCGACGCGCCGTACGCGATCTACGACACGCGTTTCGCGTTCGACTACTACCGTCCGCTGAAGGACACGCGGATCCTGTGGGGCGGCCGGATCTCCGTGCTCGACCGCGGCCCCGACGCGATCGCGCGCCTGCTGCGGCGCGACCTGCTGCGCGTGTATCCGCAACTGGAAGGCGTGAAGATCGACTACGCGTGGGGCGGGCTGATGAGCTACGCGCGGCACAAGATGCCGCAGATCGGCCGCGACGCGGACGGCGTATGGCACGCGATCGCGTTCGGCGGCCACGGGATGGCGCCGACCACGGTGGCCGGCGAGGCGCTCGCCGCCGCGCTGGCCGAAGGCCGGCCGGTGCCGGACGGCTTCGCCGCGTTCGGACTCACGCGCACGTTCGGGCTGGCCGGCCTTGCCGCCGCGCAACTCACGTACACGGCGTACCAGGCCCGCGACGCGCTCGCGTCCTGCCGCCGCTGAGCGCCCGCGACGACCGAAACGACCGCGCCGACGGCCTTGCCGATTAGAGCGGAAGGTCGGCCGGGCGGGCATTTCCCACATGCTAGAATGCCTTTTCCAAGCCGCCGCGAACCACAACAAAGTCACATGAAAGCAGGAAGCAAGGCCGCCACGTCCGACCCCCGCGCGCTTGCGTCCGATGCGCGGCGTAAATACGATCCCGAGCAAACCAAGCGCAACATCCTCGATGTCGCCACGCAGGAATTCTCCGCGATGGGCCTCGCCGGTGCGCGCGTCGACGCGATCGCCGAGCGCACGAACACGACGAAGCGGATGCTCTATTACTACTTCGAAAGCAAGGAAGGCCTGTACGAGGCCGTGCTGGAGAAGGTGTACGGCGACATCCGCGCGCTCGAGCAGGAGCTGCACGTCGGCGACATGGAGCCGCGCGAAGGCATGCGCCGCCTCGTCGAATTCACGTTCGACTATCACGACAAGCATCGCGACTTCGTCCGCCTCGTGTCGATCGAGAACATCCACGGCGCAAAGTATGTCGAACAGTTGAAGTCGTTCAAGAACCGCAACGTCAGCATCATCAAGACGCTCGAGGAACTGGTCGAGCGCGGGGCGGCCAGCGGCGTGTTCCGCAAGGACATCGACGCATTCGACCTGCACCTGCTGATCAGCTCGTTCTGCTTCCACCGCGTGGCGAACCGCTACACGTTCGGCGCCGCGTTCGGCCGCGATCCGTCGGCACCGCGCCTGCGCGCTCGGCATCGCGACACGATCGCCGACGCAGTGCTCCGCTACGTCGCCGCGTAAGCGGCAAGTCGCCGGCCGGGGCACGCGATATCCGCGCCCCCTCCAACTTCAGCCCTTCAGCGCATCAGTCCGTCGGCGCGGTCGACGCCAGCGCGATCCGCGCCTTTTCTTCCGGGCTGCCCGCCACGTAATACTTCTTCGCCCAGCTCGAATCGGGCGCAAGCGCGAGCCGCGCATGCGCGCCCGCATCAGTACCCGTGCCGTGCTGCCGTTTCGTGTTGATCGCCAGCGCCCGTGCGCGATAGTGCTCGTAAAGCCGCAGGAATTCCGCGAGATAGATCGCCGCGATCCGCCGGTCGCGAATCTCTAGCAGGTTCTCATCGTTGTACTGCTCGGAATTGCGGCTCATGTTCGCCGAACCCGTATAGACGACCGGATTCGCGCCTTCCGCATCGATCACGATGAACTTGTGGTGGATCACCACAGGCGGAAAAGCCGGCGCCGGTTCGCCCGGAAAGAGTCGCAACTCCGGCTCGAAGCCTTGCGGCACGGTGGCCGGCGAAAAATACGACGCGTCGATCACGTCGTGGTTGTCGCGGCTGCGGTGGTACAGCTCGAGGTTCGCGAGCGTCGCCGCATCGAGCGTCTGCCCGGCCTGCTGCGCGGCATCGGCCTTCGTCGCGCTGCCGACATTGATCCGGTTCACGAGGCCGAACATCATCAGCCCGCGGTCGCCGGCCGCGAAACACGCATCGCGTAGCGCGGCGTCGGTCGGCATGAACAGGCAGAACGACACCGAATGCTTCGCGGCCGCGATCGCGGCGACGATCGTATCGATCTCGGTACGCTGCCCCGCCGGCTCCGGCGAGTAGGCGACGCGCACCTGCGCGCTGCCGATCGTCATCGGCGCCGACCAGCCCGGCGACAGCCGCGCGGTCTCCGCGATCGACGGATTCCCGGCCAGCGCGTGGGCGCGCTCGTTGTACAGCGCGGCGAGCGCGGGCGAGTCGAACGCATGCAGCACGTTGGCCTGCTCGGTCAGCCCCTCGGTCGTGAAGTTCGCGGAGCCGGTCAGCACGCGCGCGGGCGCCGGGTTCGACGGCGCATCGGTCACGATGAACTTGTCGTGCATGATGTGCGTCCGGTCGCGCGGCGCAAGCGTCGCAAGGCCCTGCAACGCATCGACGGCCGGCTGGTTCGGCGACGGCAGCGGCGGCTTGCCCTTGCGCGCCGTCGTGTGCGCGTCGTAGACGATCGCGAGCGACGCTTCGCCGTGCTTGCGCCCAAACGCCTGGAACGCGGGCAGCGCCCACAGCGTGTCGGTCAGATGATAGACGGCCGACGCCGCGCGCGACGCGGGATCGAGCATCTGAGCGAACACCTGCTCCATGTCGTTCGCGAGCCACGTGCGCAGCTTCAGCGCCTGCGCGGCACTCGGCGCCTCGTTCGGCGCGAGACCGAGTGCAGCAACCTGCTTCGCGAACGCCTGCGAACTGACCACCGCGCGATTGAACCACGTGCCGATGCCGTCCTCGATGTGCGCGGGCAGCACGACGTCGCACACCCCGGCTTGCGCGTCGAGCATCTGCAGGTTCGCCGGCGTGCCGACGACCGGATAGACGTCGTAGCGGAACGACGCACCGCGATCCTGCGGATCGATGCGGGCATCCCACCACATGAATTTCTGGATCGGCGCCTGGTCGGTGGGCGCATCGCCCTGCGTGTCGGCGGCCGGGCCGTCGAACGTCAGGCGGTTGGGCAGCCAGCTGTCCGGCGCACGCGTCTTGCCGTCGGCCGACCAGAAACCCGGCGTGCGCCGGATCGCGAAGCCGAGGAAATCGGACCGCGACGCCGCATCGGGCCAGTCGAAAGCCAGCAGGACCAGGGTGGGGGAAAGATAGCTGCGCACGCTGACGGTCATTCGTTGCTCCCTGGCCTGGCGGCCGGTCGAGGTGAATGAGTCAGTCTTGACGACGGTTCTTCCCGCGCGATGACGCTTCGATGAACCTTGTATGTCGGATGCGCGTCAGTCGCACACGAGCAGCTCGACCCCGCGCGCCGTCAGCGCGCGGCGCACGGCCTTGTCGGGTGCGCGCTCGGTCACCAGATAGCGGGCGGCGGCCGCGCCGTTGATCCGCACCGGCGTCACGCGGCCGAATTTCGAATGGTCGGCGACGATGATCGCCGTGCCCGCCGCCGCGATCATCCGGCTGCGCACTTCGGCCGCGAGCCGCGAGTAGTCGGTGCACTCGCCGTCGGGCGTGATGCCGCCGGCGCCGACGAACGCGAAATCGACGTGGTATTGCGCGAGCTGGTGGATCGTGTCGAGCCCGAAGGTGGCGTCCTCGTCGTCGGACAGCTCGCCGCCGAGCAGCGTCACGCGGTTGCCGTTGCGCCGCGCGAGCACGAATGCGGTACGCCAGTCGTTCGTGTAGATCGACAGCCGGTGCCGGTCGGCGAGCGCCAGCGCGACCGCATGCGGCGTGCTGCCCGAATCGATCAGCACCGATGCATCATCGGGCACGAATTCGGCCGCGCGCCGCCCGATGGTGCGCTTCGCATCGGCGTTCGCGGCCTCGCGCTCGGACAGGCTCGGCTCACGGCGATCCGCGGCCAGCGCGCCGCCGTGCGTCATCACGAGCAGGCCGCGCGCGGCCAGCGCATTCAGGTCGCGCCGCACGGTTTCGCGCGACACGTCGAGCGAACGCACGAGTTCCGCGACCGACAGCGCGCCCGACCGTCCGAGCTCCGACAGGATGTATTGATGACGTTGTTCCGCCAGCATCGCGTGTGCGCCCGAGGCGACTGGTAATGGGTAAGCCGGCCATTGTATTACGGACGTTTGACGACCATTTGACTGCGCCGGGTAAGCGGCCAGGCAGCGTCCGGGCGCGTTTCCCCGAAAGCGAAATTCACTATTGTCCGGCGCGCGCGAATCCCCGGCGGCGCCGGGCGCTACACTTTGCGCTTCGCCGAACGACCGACCAATACCGACCATCAAAGGGGCTCGCGCCATGTATCGCAAAGGCAGTGTGATCGAAATCCAGTTTCCGCCGGAACGCCTCAACGACGCGGCGGGTGATCCGTACTGGATCGACCTGACGCTCGACGAAGCACGCCGGCTCTACGAACAGCTCGCCGCGCGCTTCGCGACCGACGCGCGCGCCAACCAGCCGCTCGATACGTTCTCGATCGACTGATCGCCGCCGCTGCGCGTCCCTCCGCGCAGCGCATCGCCGTGCCGCGGGCGCTCATCGCCGCCGCACCGCGCACCGGCGCGATGACCGCCGGCACGATCACATGCCGCATGGCATGAGTGCAGGATTCGACAAGACGCCGGCGCCGCTTCGCCCGATACTGGCCGACTTCCCGGTTCTGTCCGGCCGCGTCGCGGCCCGTCACGCATGCTTACCTCGATCGTCGCCGCCGCCTTCGTCGCGCTCTGGTCCACCGGCTTCATCGTCGCCCGGGCGATCAAGCCCTACGCCGATCCGAACCTGTTCCTGCTCGCGCGCTTCGCGGGCACGGCCGCGCTGTTCGCCGTGGTGGCGCTCGTCGCGCGCGCGCCGTGGCCGGCCCGCCGCGAATGGCCGCGCCACCTGATCGCCGGCGCGCTGTTGCAAGGCGTCTATCTCGGCGCGAGCTACTGGGCCGTCGCGCAAGGGTTGAATGCGGGCGTGATGGCGCTGCTCGGCGCGCTGCAGCCGCTCGCCACCGCCGTGCTCGCGGTCCCGCTGTTCAACGAACGCCTGCCCGCGCGCGGCTGGCTCGGCATGGCGCTCGGGCTGGCCGGCGTCGCGCTCGTGCTCGCGCCGAAAGTCACGGGCGGCGTCGCGCCGCCGTCGGGCGCGGCGCCTGCGTGGCTCGTCGTCACCGTGTCGGTGCTCGCGGTCGGATTGATTACCGCCGGCTCGCTGTACCAGAAAGGCAAGCTCGCGCAGAGCGACCTGCGCACGGCGGTCGCCGTGCAGAACTTCGGCGCGGCGATCGTCGCGGCCGTGTTCGTCGTACTGCTCCATGAAACCCGCTGGATCGGCGCGCCGGCGCTGTGGGTGTCGCTCGTGTGGGGCGTCGTGTTCCTGTCGGGCGGCGCGGTCACGATGCTGATGTGGATGTTGCGGCGCGGCAATGCGGCGCGCGCGACGTCGCTGCTGTTCCTCGCGCCGCCGCTGGCCGCGCTGCAGGGTTACGGTCTGTTCGGCGAAACGCTCGCGCCGATCCAGCTCGCGGGCTTCGCGCTCGCGCTGGTGGGCGTCGTGCTCGCACGGCGCTGACGCGAGCCAGCGGGCACCCTCCGCCCGGCATCCTGCACCCGCCCGGCGCACCACGCACCACGGCGATGCGCCGCGTCTCGTCGATGCAACGCGACGCCGCCGGAAACGCAGGTCCGGCGCGGCGGCACGCCGCGATTGCGCTTATGATGAGCGCCTTGCAATTCGTTCCGGATCTTCCCTCATGACCTCCGCCGATTACGCCAGCCGCCAACGCGCGATCATTGCCGAACTGAACGTCGCCCCGCACTTCGACGCCGAGGCCGAAATCGCCCGCCGCATCGATTTCCTCGCGCAGTACCTTCGTTCGACCGGCCTGCGGACCTACGTGCTCGGCATCAGCGGCGGCGTCGATTCGTCGACGGCCGGCCGGCTCGCGCAACTGTCGGTCGAGCGCCTGCGCGCCGACGGCTACGACGCGCGCTTCATCGCGATGCGCTTGCCGAACGGCGTGCAGAACGACGAAGAGGATGCGCAGCGCGCGCTGGCATTCGTGCGCGCGGACGAGGTATTGACGGTCGACGTGAAGCCGGCCGCCGATGCGATGCTCCGTTCGCTGGTCGCGTCCGGCCACGCGTTCGAAACGCCTGCGCAGCAGGATTTCGTGCACGGCAACATCAAGGCGCGCGAGCGCATGATCGCGCAGTACGCGGTGGCCGGCGCACGGCGCGGCATCGTGATCGGCACCGATCACGCGGCCGAATCGCTGATGGGTTTCTTCACGAAGTTCGGCGATGGCGGCGCGGACATCCTGCCGCTCGCGGGCCTGAGCAAGCGGCGCGTGCGCGGAGTGGCGCGCGCGCTCGGCGGCGAGGAGCTGATCGTGATGAAGGTGCCGACGGCCGACCTCGAGGAGCTGCGCCCGCTGCGCCCCGACGAGCACGCGTACGGCGTGACCTACGACGAGATCGACGATTTCCTCGAAGGCAAGCCGGTTGCCGATCGTGTGTATGAAACGGTGCTGCGCTTCTACGACGGCTCGCGCCACAAGCGCGCGCTGCCGTACACGATGTTCGACTGGCCGGCCGCATAAGCCGGCCGCCCCACGACTGACATACCGCCGCGCGCCCCCTCCCGGCTGCGCGCGGCGTCCGCTCGACGGGCAACGCTACGCGTTCCCGCCCGTCTTCTTCGCCTGCAGCGCACGAATGCGCATCCGCGCGCCCGTATCGCTGACCGTCGCGTCGTACATCGTCGCGAGATCGCGCTTGAGCGCGGTGCGCGAGCCGCCGTCGAGATACACCATGTGCCCCGACGGATAGAACCGCGCGGACAGGTTCTGCCGCACCTTCTGGTCCTCCAGCGGCATCTGCTGCAGATCGATCACGGTCTGGTAGAACGGCGTCACGAAATCGTAGAAGCCGTTCGCGGACAGCACCTTCAGGTCGACGTTCAGCGCCATCACCGCGGCGAGGTCGCCGGCCGTGTAGAGGATCACGTTCCCCTGCGCGTCGATGCCCTGCTGCGCGCCGGTCGGGTCGATGTGGCTGAAATCCCAGTTCTTGAAGGCCTGATCGTTCAGGTCCGTGAACGCGGAGTTCGACGTGAACTTCAACTGCTCGTTCAGATAGCTGTTCCACATCGCCGTATAGACGCCCGTCACGGCCGTCATCGTCGGATCGTTGCCGCCCGAATTCGGATCGATCTTGCCGGCGATACCCGACGAAATCCCGGTCACGCGGCCGTCGTACGAACCGAGCGCGAGCCCCTGCGCATGCAGCAGCGTCGTCAGGAACAGCGAATTGCCGCGCGTGTCGTAGCCCGCGATATCGAGCCCCCACGATTGCAGCGTCGCCGTATCGATGCCCGTGTATGCGGACAGTTTCTGCACGGTGGCCGGGTTCGCATGCGGCACCGCGCGCAGCGCGGTCAGATAGTCGGTGCGCGCGAACTGCGCGACTTCCTCGACGAACGCGCCGAGATCGGCCGGCGCCGGCTTGATACCGAGTTTCTTGTGATACCACGCGTCGGCCGCGGCGGTCGGCAGCGTGCCGACCGGGTTGCCGGCCTGCCGGTAATCGAGGATCGACGACTGCAGCGTGACGCCGTTCAGGTCGACGCCGTCCTCGTGCAGCTTGTACGCGAGCACGCAGCTGCGCGCGGTGCCGTACGATTCGCCGAACAGGTATTTCGGCGAATTCCAGCGGTTGTTCTTCGTCAGGTAGCGCTTGATGAACTGCTTCAGCGAATCCGCATCCTGGTCGACGCCCCAGAAGTCGCGGTTCTTGTTCGGCGCGACGGCCGCCGAATAGCCGGTGCCGACCGGGTTGATGAACACCAGGTCGCTGTGATCGATCATGCTGTCCGGGTTGTCTTCGATCTGGTACGGCGCGGGCGGCGTGAACCCCGGCATCGACGTCTTGATGCGCTTCGGCGCGAACGAGCCGAGCAGCACGAACACCGACGACGAACCGGGCCCGCCGTTATAGAAGAACGTCACGGGCCGCGTTTCCTCCTTCGCGCCGTCGGCCGTGAACGCGACGTAGAAAATCTTCGCGGCCGGCTGCGAACTGCTCGGATCGACGGTCACGAGGTGGCCGACCGTCGCCGTGTACGCGATCCGCTTCCCGTCGATCAGGATCGTGTGGTGCGTGATCGCGGCCGCCTCGGTCGTGTCGGTCACCGAGTCGTCGGGGCCGTTGCCGTACGCGACCGGATCGAAGAACGGCTGGTCGCGGCCGTGGCTCAGCGCGACCGGGTTGATGGTCGGCGGCACGCCATGCGAATTGTGGTCGCCGTGATGCAGCGGATACACGCCGCCGGAAGATGCGGAATCGATGTCCATCGTGCTGCTCCTGGAGGTGAAAAAAGACGCGGGCAGAGCACCCGCGTCGAACGGAAAGGCGTGTGCCCGTGCGTCAGCTCGACGGTTTGCGCGCGAGGATCGTGGCGAGCTGCGCGCCGTTCGGGCTGCCGAGGCCCGTGCAGGCGTCCCAGCCGGACGCGGCCGCATAGGTGCCGTTCGAGCCTTTCGTGATGTCGCGCAGCGCGCCCGGATGCTTGTACAGCACCGGATTGATCCAGCCGGCCGACGCGCCGTTCGCCGCATTGATCCGCGCGATCAGCGCCGCCCACAGCGGTGCGACCGCGCTCGTGCCGCCCATCACCGCGGGCGTGCCGGCCACCGACACTTCGTAGCCCGTCTGCGGCGACGCGTCGCCGGCCACGTCGGGCACGCCGCGCTTCGCGAGCGGCGTGGTGCTGCCGTCAGCGCGCGCGACCTTCAGCCCCTGCTGCCACGCCGGCAGATCGAACAGCGCACTGACGCCACCGCCGCCCGCCCCGCCGCCGGATGCCTCGTCGTTCCACGTGACCTCGCTGCGGATGCCCTGCCCGGGCAGCGCGTCGAGCTGCGTGCCGCCGCAGCCGAGCACGTACGAGCTCGACGCGGGAAAGTCGACGTGATCGGCGCCATCCTGCAGCCCGTCGCCCGAGCCGCTGTCGCCCGACGCCGCGCAGACGGTGATGCCCTGCGCGGCAGCCGCCTGCAGCACGCGGTTGAACGCCTGTGCCGACTGCGCCTGCCAGATCGCTTCCGGGCCACCCCAGCTGATCGAGATCACGGACGGTTGGTTCGTCTTGTCGGTCACGGCCGCGTTGACGGCCTGGATGAAGCCCGCATCGCTGTTCGGCGCGAAGTACACCGCGATCTTCGCGGCCGGTGCGATCGCGCCGGCGATTTCGATGTCGAGCGCGACTTCGCCGTCCGGGCCGTTCGGCTCGCCGGTCGGCGCATTGCGGCCGGTGCCGACGTTCACGTCGACGAGCTTGGGCGGCGTCGTGATGCCGAGCCCGCGGAAATACTGCTGGATGTCCGCCGCGCGATAGCCGCCGCCGAGCTCGATGATCGCGATGCATTGCCCGGCGCCGTCGCCGGCCGGAAAGTCGTACAGTGACGCAAGCTGGATCGGCGTGAACGTGACGGCCGCCGCGCCGCGCGCCGGCTTGAACGGCGGACGGAAGCGGAAGTGCGGCCGCGCCTGCGGGCGGCTGTCGAGGCCGAGCACGGCCGTGACCGCGTCGCCGATATCGTCGGGCAACACGATCGGGCCCGAGCGGCCGCGATACTGGCCGATCGACCGATGCTCGAAACGCTCGAGCTTCACGCTGAACGCGGCTTCGAACTGCGCGATCGTGCCGGACAGCACGACGACGCTCTCGACCGGATCGACGCGATCGACCGTGAGCTGATGACGGTGTGCGAAGTCCTCGGTCTTGCGAATGTCGTCGGGATTCGCGGAGAAACGCTGCGCGAATGCGTCGCGCGACACCGGTTTTGCACGGGCGTCGCCGGTGGCGAGCTGGTGAACCAATGCGTCGAGTTGCCCTTCTTCCTGCCGCCGCAACATGATCGTGACGTGGATGCGTTCTGCCGGGTCGCACTGGCCGAGACACTTGGACTCGGCGACGATGCGGGGTTCACGGTCGGCTTGAAGATGCCTTGCCATGTTCAGACCCTCCTTGGTACCGCGTTGCACGGAACAGCCAGGAAATCGGACATAGCCCGCGGAAGACGGTTCCGTTCGGTCAGTCGATTCGCGACGGCGCGTTTGCGACTGCATTTGCGACGCGCGAAGTAACAGGAAGTTTAGAACAGTCAGACGATTTGCGCGCACGCCCTTCCGCGGCAAGGCGCACGCGGGAAGGCCGGCATCGCGCGCGGCCCGTATCGATTCGAGCATGGGCCCGCCCGCGTGGCCGATCGATTCGCGCAGCGGCCATGTCGGCGCAACAGTCAGTCCATCGACAACCGCAGCGCAAAACCGATCAACGCCGCGGAAAAGGTCCAGCGCTGCACCGTCTGCGCGAGCGGATGCGCGCGCATCCACGCCGCGATGCGCGACGCGCCGAACACGCACGCGAGGTCGAAGCACACGCCGGCCGCCACCAGCAGCGCGCCGAGCTCGAACATCTGCCAGACGACCGGCCCGACCTCGGGCCGCACGAACTGCGGCAGCAGCACCGAGCAGAACAGCAGCGCCTTCGGGTTCAGCAGGTTGGTCAGCAGTCCCTTCACGAAGGACTGGCGCAACGCGCCCGCCGGCGCGTCGCCGTCGCCAAGCGCGAACACCGGCGAGCGGAACACCTGGATCGCGACATACGCGAGATAAAGCGCGCCGCCATAGCGGATCACCTCGTAGAGCCACGGCGCGCTGCGGATCAACGCCGCGACGCCGCATGCCGACAGCGTCACGTGCACGGTGCGCGCGAGCGACAGGCCGGCCGCCGCCGCCATCCCCGGCCGCACGCCGCGGCCGATGCTGGTCTGCAGCACGAGCGCCATGTCGGGCCCCGGTACCGCGTAAATGGCCGCCAGCGCGGCGAGATAAATCAACAGCAAATGCGTGGAAATCATGGTCTGCCCCCGTCCTTCATTGACGATATGTTGCCGCTGAAGGTGGAGGGATTACTGGCCATCTTTGGCGCGGAATTGGCGATTCGTAGGGGAATCCGCCACAATCATGAAATCACGACAAGGATTCCGCCAACATGATCGATCTCGACAAAACCGACCGCGCGATCCTCGCTGCGGTGCAGCGCGACGGCCGCCTGCCGATCGCGCGGCTCGCCGAATCCGTTGGCCTGTCCGAAACGCCTTGCGCACGGCGCCTGAAACGCCTCGAAAACGACGGCTACATCGAGCGCTATCGCGCGCAGCTGTCGCGCCAGGCGCTGGGTTTCGGCGTGGTCGCGTTCGTGCTCGTGCGGTTCGCGACGCACGACCGCAAGGTCGCCGACCGGTTCGAACGGGAAGTGCTCGGCATCGAGCGGATTCTGGCGTGCCACAACGTCGCGGGCACGGCCGACTACCTGCTGCAGGTGGTCGCGCGCGATCTCGACGACTACGGCACGTTCCTGCGCGATTCGCTGCGGATGCTGCCGGGGGTGACGTCGATCGAATCGGCGCTGTCGCTGCGCGAGGTGAAGCACGACGCCGGGCTGCCGGTGCCGTGACGCGCGCCGGGCCGGCAAGCCGCCCGGGCGCAACGCTCGTTCACCTTGTCGGCCGCGCTGGCGTCACACCACGTCGGACGACTGATGCGCGCGTTCGAGATCCTCGAGAAACGCTTCGACGACCGGATCGCCGCGCCCGTCGCGCGCCACGACCATGTGGAACGTGACCTCGTAGTGCAGTCGATCCGGATTGAGCGGCGCGAGCAGCCCCTGCGCGACATACGGCGCCGCGAAGTGCTGCGGCAGGTAGCCGAGATGGTGGCCGGACAGGATCAGCAGCGCGACGGCCTCCATGTTGTCGGCGGTCGCGGTCACGCGATCGGGCGTCGTCGACATCTGCGCCTCCGGCAGCGGATACGAGCGCCACGCCCACTCGAAGCCGGCGACGTCGGCCGGCGTCAGCGTGCCGGCGCCGTCGAACAGCGGATGGCCGCGGCCGCAATACGCGATCTGCCGCTCGATGAACAGCGGCGTGTAGTGCAGCGTCGGCACGCGATGCCAGAAGTAGCCGACCGCGATCTGGATCTCGTTGCTCAGCAGCTTTTCCTCGAGATCGCCGGGCGCGCGCACCGAAATCGAGAAGCGCACGGCCTCGTCGCGGGTGCGGAACGCGGCGATCGCCTCGGCGATCCGCGCATTCTGGCTCACCGGCGTATGGCCGATCAGGCCGATGTTCAGCGTGCCGACCAGTTGGCGATCCATGTGCCGCGCGGCCATCCCGAATTCGTCGAGCGCCGCCAGCAGCTTGCGGCTCATCGCATGGAACCGCTCGCCCTTCGGCGTGAGCCGGAAGCCGCTGCGGCCGCGCTCGCAAAGCCGGTAGCCGAGCCGCGTCTCGAGCGACGACAGTTGCGCGCTGATGGTCGACTGGCCGACGTTCAGCACCGCCTGCGCGGCCGACACGCCGCCCGCGTCCGTGACCGCGAGAAACACGCGGATCAACCGCAGATCGAGGGTCGACAGATTCCCCAGCACGTTCATCCCCTTCCATACATCGATGAAGATCGATGTTTACGTCGATATCTTCGCATTCTTCTTTCCCGGCGGAGCGCGTAAAACTGTGCGCCAGGCCGCGTCGCATGATACGGCAACCCCACATCGGAAGAGACGACCCCATGAACGACCACACCCATTTCCAGCCGCTCGGCGGCAATGAAATGCCGCGCTGCGGCGGCATCGCGACGATGATGCGCCTGCCGCACGTGTCGAGCGCCGAAGGCCTCGACGCGTGTTTCGTCGGCGTGCCGTTCGATCTCGGCACCTCCAACCGCACCGGCGCGCGCTTCGGCCCGCGCCAGATCCGTACCGAATCCGTGCTGCTGCGCCCGTACAACATGGCCACGCGCGCAGCACCCTTCGATTCGCTGCAGATCGCCGACATCGGCGACGTCGCGATCAATCCGTACAACCTGCACGATTCGATCGCCCGCATCGAGGCCGCGTACGACGCGATTCTCGAGCACGACTGCAAGCCGATCACGCTCGGCGGCGACCATACGATCGCGCTGCCGATCCTGCGCGCGATCCACCGCAAGCACGGCAAGGTTGCATTGATCCACGTCGATGCACACGCCGACGTGAACGACACGATGATGGGCGAAAAGATCGCGCACGGCACGCCGTTCCGCCGCGCGGTCGAGGAAGGGCTGCTGCACGGCGACAAGGTCACGCAGATCGGCCTGCGCGGCACCGGCTACGCGGCCGAGGATTTCGACTGGTGCCGCGAGCAGGGCTTCCGCGTGGTCCAGGCCGAGGAATGCTGGAACAAGTCGCTCGCGCCGCTGATGGAAGAAGTGCGCGCTCGCATCGGCGACACGCCCGTCTACATCACGTTCGACATCGACGGCATCGATCCGGCCTATGCGCCGGGCACCGGCACGCCGGAAATCGCGGGCCTCACGGTGCCGCAGGCGCTCGAGATCATCCGCGGCGCGAAGGGGCTGAACATCGTCGGCTGCGATCTCGTCGAAGTCGCGCCGCCGTACGACCCGTTCGGCACCACGGCGCTGCTCGGCGCGAACCTCGCGTACGAGCTGCTGTGCGTGCTGCCGGGCGTCGCGTACCGCGACTGATCGCGGCGCCGCCACTATTCCAAAATCAGAGGATTCCAGAGGAGCACACATCGAGATGGGGACTTCCGTCAAGCAGCCGAAGCGGGCGGCGCTCGCTTCGTTCGTCGGCACCACGATCGAGTGGTACGACTTCTATAGTTATGCGACCGCCGCCGCCATCGTATTCGGGCCGCTGTTCTTCCCCGGCGAAAACCGCTTCATCAGCCTGCTCGCGTCGTTCGGCTCGTTCGCGGTCGGCTTCTTCGCGCGGCCGCTCGGTGGCGTGATGTTCGGCTATCTCGGCGACCGCTTCGGCCGCAAGCGGTCGCTGCTCGCGACGCTGATGCTGATGGCCGTGTCGACGGTCGCGATCGGCCTACTGCCCACCCATGCGCAAGCCGGCGTGATCGCACCGATCCTGCTGGTGCTGATGCGCGTGCTGCAAGGCATCGCGGTGGGCGGCGAATGGGGCGGCGCGGTGCTGCTGGCCGGCGAGCACGCGCCCGAAGGCAAGCGCACCTTCTTCGCGTCGTTCGCGCAGCTCGGCAGCGCGAGCGGCCTGATCCTGTCGATGCTCGCGTTCGGCGCGATCAGCACGCTGTCGAAGGACGACATGATGAGCTGGGGCTGGCGCGTGCCGTTCCTCGCGAGCTCGGTGCTGCTGATCGTCGGTTTCGTGATCCGCGCGAGCGTGTCGGAGTCGCCCGAGTTCGAGGAAGTCAGGAAGAGCGGCAACATCGCGCAGAAACCGCTGCGCGAAGCGCTCAAGGTGTGGCCGCTGCTGCTGCTCGCGATCGGCGCGAACGTGTACGGTATCGCCGGCGTGTATTTCAGCAACATCTTCATGATCAGTTATGCGACGCAGTTCCTGTCGCTCGACCGCTCGATGGTGCTGCATTGCATGACGATCGTCGCGGTGCTGCAGTTCGTCGTGCAGCTCGCGGCCGCATTCCTCGCGCAGCGCTTCGGCACCACGCGCGTGCTGCTGATCACCGGCGCGTGGGCGATGATCGTCCCGTTCGTGATGCTGCCGCTCGTGCACCTGGGCACGCCGGTGTCGATCACGGTCGGCGTCGGCCTCGCGACGCTCGCGGAATCGGGCTACTACTCGGTCGTCGCGGGCTTCGTCAGCGGCATCTTCGTCGCGCGGATTCGCTATACGGCGATCTCGATCGCGTACCAGGTGTGCGGCGCGCTCGCCGGCGGCCTCACGCCGCTGGTCGCGACTATCATCGCGCAGAACACCGCGCCGCAATGGTGGCCGCTCGCGATCCAGTACGCGAGTGCCGCCGTGCTGTCGTCGCTGTGCGTGTGGCTGATCTCGCGCCGTGTCAGCATCGACGATGCGGGCGCGCCCGGCAAGACGGACGACGCGCTGCCGCGCGGCACGCGCACCGCGTAGCGCTCGACGCGTAGCGCCTGTCGCCAATGCATGCATGACGAAAAAAAAGACCCGCTTTCGCGGGTCGTTTTTTTCGTTCCGTCATTGATCGTCGACCGCGACGGTACCGCACGGTGCCTGTCGCGTAGTTACTGCACCTGATTGCGCAGCGTCTTCGCTGCAGCAACCATGTTCGTCAGCGCCGGAATCACTTCCGCCCACTGGCGCGTCTTCAGCCCGCAATCCGGGTTCACCCACAGACGTTCCGCCGGAATGCGCTCGGCGGCCTTCTTCATCAGCCCGACGATGTGATCCTGCGTCGGGATGTTCGGCGAATGGATGTCGTACACGCCCGGCCCGATTTCGTTCGGATACTTGAAGGTGTCGAACGCATCGAGCAGCTCCATGTCCGAGCGCGACGTCTCGATCGTGATCACATCGGCATCCATGTCGGCGATCGACGCGATGATGTCGTTGAACTCCGAATAGCACATGTGCGTGTGGATCTGCGTGTCGTCCTGCACGCCGTTCGCGGTGATGCGGAACGACTCCACCGCCCACTTCAGGTATTCGCTCCACTGCGCGCGACGCAATGGCAGCCCTTCGCGCAGCGCCGCTTCGTCGATCTGGATCACGCGCACGCCGGCCTTCTCGAGATCGAGCACTTCCTCGCGGATCGCCAGTGCAAGCTGGTAGCACGACACCGCGCGCGGCTGGTCGTCGCGCACGAACGACCAGTTCAGGATCGTCACGGGGCCGGTCAGCATGCCCTTCATCGGCTTGCGCGTCAGCGACTGCGCATAGGCGATCCACTCGACCGTCATCGCTTTCGGGCGGCTGATGTCGCCGAACAGGATCGGCGGCTTCACGCAGCGCGAACCGTACGACTGCACCCAGCCGAACTGGCTGAATGCGTAGCCGTCGAGCTGCTCGCCGAAGTATTCGACCATGTCGTTGCGCTCGGCTTCGCCATGCACGAGCACGTCGAGTTCGAGCGATTCCTGTTCGCGCACGCTGCGTTCGATCTCGGCCCGCATCGCCGTGCGATAGCCGGCTTCGTCCAGCGCGCCGGCCCTGAACCGGCTGCGCGCCTGGCGGATTTCGGCGGTCTGCGGGAACGAGCCGATCGTCGTCGTCGGGAACGCCGGCAGGTTCAGGCGCGCCGACTGCTTCGACGCACGCTGCGTATAGGGGCTCGCGCGATTGCCGAGCTGCGCGTCGATGCGCGCGATCGCGGCCTTCACCACCGGGTTGTTCACGCGCGGCGAGCGGCGGCGCGAATCGATCGCGGCGGCATTCGCGGCGAGCGCGTCGGCTACCTTGTCGCGGCCTTCGTTCAGTGCGGTCGCGAGCACCTTCAGTTCGTCGAGCTTCTGCAGCGCGAATGCGAGCCACGAACGGATTTCCGCGTCGAGTTTCTCCTCGCTCGCGAGATCGACCGGCACGTGCAACAGCGAGCACGACGGCGCGAGCCACAGGCGATCGCCCAGTTGCTTCGCGAGCGGTTCGAGCCAGTCGAGCGCCGCGTTCAGGTCCGTCTTCCAGATGTTGCGGCCGTTGATCGCGCCGACCGACAGCACGCGTTCGGCCGGCAGTTCGCGCACCAGCGCGTCGACTTCGTCGCGGGCGTTGATCGCGTCGATATGCAGACCGTCGACCGGCAGCGACGCCGCGAGCGTCAGGTTGTCCTGAAGCTGGCCGAAGTAGGTGGCGAGCAGCAGCTTGATGCGGCGCGTTTCCAGCGCCGCATACGCGGTGCGGAATGCCTGGCGCCATTCGGCGTCGAGTTCGGTCACGAGGATCGGCTCGTCGATCTGCACCCATTCGACGCCCTGCGCGGTCAGCGTATCGAGCAGCGCACCGTACACCGGCAACAGCTTCGGCAGCAGCGCGAGGCGATCGGAAACGTCCTTCGCCTTGCCGAGCCACAGATACGTGACCGGGCCGAGAATCACCGGTTTCGCATTCACACCCTGCGCGTTCGCTTCGGCCAGTTGCTGCAGCAGACGCGACGGATCGAGCGAGAAGTTCGTGTCCGCATGGAACTCCGGCACGATGTAGTGATAGTTCGTGTCGAACCACTTCGTCATTTCGCCGGCCGCGACACCGCCGCAGCACGCGGCGTGCTCCTCCGCCGACTGCGCGGACCGGCCGCGCGCGACGCGGAAATAATTGTCGAGCGCATCGCCGTGGAAATCCTGCACGCGCTTCGGCAGGTTGCCGAGCGTGAAGCTCATGTCGAGCACCTGGTCATAGAACGCGAAGTCGCCGATCGGCGCGAGATCGAGATCGCGCTGGTCGTGCCAGTGGCGCCGGCGCAGCTCGGCACCGAGCGCCTTCAGTTCGTCGCGCGACGATTCGCCCTTCCAGTAGCGTTCGAGACCGAACTTGAGTTCGCGCTTCGCGCCGATGCGCGGAAAACCGAGGTTGTGTGTCGTGACCATGAAGCTGCCGTCCAGAAGAAAGAGTAGATCCGGCAGCCATCATAGGGATTTCAAACCATGAAATAAAATGGCATTATTTCATTCATCCATTAACATTTTTCATGCATCCGTGGGATGCGCGCGATCCATGCTGGAACGATTCCATCTCGTCGTCATTCGTGAAGTCGAGCGTCAGGGCTCGCTGACCGCGGCGGCCAATGCGCTGCACCTCACGCAATCGGCGCTCAGTCACACCGTCCGGAAGATCGAGCAGCAGCTCGGCACGCCGATCTGGGATCGCGAAGGCCGCGGCCTGCGGCTCACGCAGGGCGGGCAATATCTGCTGAAGCTGGCGAACCGGCTGCTGCCGCAGTTCGAGCTCGCCGAGGAGCGGATGAAGCAGTACGCGAAGGGCGAGCGCGGCACGCTGCGCATCGGGATGGAGTGCCATCCGTGCTACCAGTGGCTGCTGAAGGTCGTGTCGCCGTACCTGTCGCGCTGGCCCGACGTCGACGTGGACGTGAAGCAGCGCTTCCAGTTCGGCGGCATCGGCGCGCTGTTCGGTTACGACATCGACGTGCTCGTGACGCCCGATCCGCTGAACAAGCCGGGGCTGCGCTTCGATCCCGTGTTCGACTACGAACAGGTGCTGGTGGTCGCGGATTCGCACCGGTTCGCGAACGTCGACCACGTGACGCCCGAGCAACTGACCGACGAGGTCCTGATCACGTACCCGGTCGAAACCGACCGGCTCGACATCTACAACCAGTTCCTGTCGCCGGCCGGCATCGTGCCGAGGCGGCACAAGTCGATCGAGACGACCGACATCATGTTGCAGATGGTCGCGAGTGGGCGCGGCGTGGCAGCACTGCCGCGGTGGCTCGCCGACGAGTATGCGGACCGGATGCCGGTCGTGCCGGTCAAGCTCGGCAAGAAAGGCATCGCGAAGCAGATCTTCCTCGGCATCCGCGAAGCGGACGCAGCGATCGACTATCTGGCCGCATTCGTCGCGCTGGCGCGCGAATCGACGTGGAGCGCGCCGCGCATGCTGCGCTAGGCGCGCCCGGGGTTGCCCCGCGCTCAGGCGGCGCGCATGCCGGCGCGTTCGCCGCGCTCGACCCACGCGCCGAACAGCAGGCCGATCGTCGTCCACATGATCACCTGCATGCCGATCGCCGCCACGCGGAACTTCCACAGCAACGCCGCCGGGAAATCGGCCGGCAACTCGCTGACCGACGGCAGCCCGACCTGCACGGCCGCGATGATCGCGACGAACACGAGCCCGGCGACGATCGACGCGTTCCACTGGCCGAGCTTCGCCAGCAGATGGCGGCGCACGCCGACCGCGAACACCATCGTCGCGACCGAGATCGCGATCATCAGGAAGAACAGGCCGGTGCGATAACCGATCGTGTCGGGGTCGCCGACCGACGGCGGATTGGCCGGGTACTTGAGGTTCGGCACGATCACGAGCGCGACGAATGCCGCCAGCGCGAGCCACGCGGCCAGCGGCCGTGCCGGCAGGCGGCTGCCGCGTCCGTACGCATACGCGAATACCAGCGAGAACAGCCCGCCGAATGCGGCGCCGTAGGTCACGACACCCGTCAGCAGCCCGAGGCCGGCCTGCGTGTGGCGGCTGACCAGTTCGGGCTCCGGCGCCTCGCCTTGGGCGGCGGTGGTTTTTTCTTCGAAGGCGATCGCCTGATCGACTTGCGGTTCGCCGACGATCCTGGCGAAACCGAACGTGAGGAGGCCCGCGGCGATGCCTGCGAGCATCCCGCGCATGAGCAGCTTTCCGACCATCGTAGGCTCCGCGTCAGTGGCAGGGAAAGCCGAGCAGATGGCGGCCGTCGTGGACGAATTCGTGTACGAGCATGCCCGGCACGAGCGACGTCGCGCCCTGTTCCGCACCGACGAAATACAAGGCCAGCAGCAAGATCAGGCCGACGAACACGGCCCACGGCAACAGCTCACGGACGGGGATGGGTGCCGGCACGACCGCCGGCTTCAGCACTGCTTCGCTCATGGATGCACCTCAGGGGAATCGCGCCCCGACAAATGATGGATGGGTACGAAGGCAGGTCTGGCTTCCGGGATCATCGATTCCCCGGTTACAGTGGCGCGACCGCGCCGGAATTGCACCGGCTTCCGCGCTTCGTATCGGGCGAATTGTACGCGCGAACGTTCGCGTATTGAAGCGATGACACATGGGCGAACACGCCCCGTTCCGGATCATCCGACAACCGACATGAACCTGCATGCCTCACTGCGCCTGATCGCCCACGCATCGACCCGCGCCATGCGCACCGGCACGTTTCCCGACGACGATCCGCTCGACGCGCACGGGCTCGCCGAAGCTGCTGCGCTGCGTGGCCGGTGGACGGCTGCTGCCGGCTCGCTCGTGCTGTGCAGCCCGGCACGCTGCGCCAGGCAGACGGCCGACGCGCTCGGACTGCACGCCGACATCGACGACGCGCTGCGCGACATCGATTACGGCCACTGGCGCGGCAAGCGGCTGCATGATCTCGCCCGCGACCTCCCTGACGAACTCGCCGCGTGGCTCGGCACGCCGTCCGCGTCGCCGCATCACGGCGAATCGTTCGACGCCGCCGCGCATCGGATCGGCACCTGGTTGAACGTGCTGCCACCCGATCGCGACGTCATCGCGATCACGCATGCGCCGATCGTCCGCGCGGCCATCGCGCATATGCTGCGGATAGCTCCCGAAGCGGCCGCGCGTCTCGACGTCGCGCCGCTGTCGTGCACGACGTTCGTCGCGTCGCCGGCCGGCTGGACGTTGCCCACGACGGACGATGACCCACGCGACACCGGCGCGTGAGTCACTGTGGTGCTCACTATGTGAGCCGACGACGCGCTCCGGCGCGTCGCATGTCGCCGCCCGCCTTACATCCCGTAAGACACACCGTTCGTCATCCCGACTGTCATCAAACTGACTGCTAGCCGCAGCTAGCATCGGACGCGGTTCCCTCACGAGATGCCGTCATGAATCAACCCGCTTCGTCCGCCCCGAACAATCCGGGCTCCGTCGCACGCACCAGGCAGGTCGGCTATGCCGCGTTCCTGCTGGTGCTCGTGCTCGGCGCCGTCTATATCGCCACGCACCTGGTCGCCGATCTGGCGCCGGTCCGCGAAGGGACGCTGTTCCCGTACCTGCTGCTCGGCGCCGCACTGCTGATCGCGCTCGGCTTCGAATTCGTCAACGGCTTCCACGACACCGCGAATGCGGTCGCGACCGTGATCTATACGCACTCGCTGACGCCGAACGTCGCGGTGATCTGGTCGGGCATGTGGAACTTCCTCGGCGTGATGGTCTCGAGCGGCGCCGTCGCGTTCGGCATCCTGCAGTTGCTGCCGGTCGAGCTGATCCTGCAGGTCGGCAGCGGCTCGGGCTTCGCGATGGTGTTCGCGCTGCTGATCGCCGCCATCGTCTGGAACCTCGCGACCTGGTATTTCGGGTTGCCGTCGTCGAGCTCGCATACGCTGATCGGGTCGATCATCGGCGTCGGGCTGATGAACCAGTTGATGCACGGGCCGTCCGGCACGAGCGGGGTCGACTGGGGCCAGGCGCTCGGCGTCGGCAAGTCGCTGCTGCTCTCGCCGATCGTCGGGTTCCTGTGTGCGTCACTGCTGCTGCTTGCGCTGAAGGCGCTCGTGCGGATTCCGGAGCTGTACAAGGAGCCGCCGAAGGATCAGCCGCCGCCGTTCTGGATTCGCTGCCTGCTGATCCTCACCTGCACCGGCGTGTCGTTCGCGCACGGATCGAACGACGGGCAGAAAGGGATGGGCCTCATCATGCTGATCCTGATCGGCACGGTGCCGACCGCCTATGCGCTGAACAAGGCCGTCACGCCCACCGAATCGCAGACCTTCGTGGCGGTCGCGAACCAGGCGGCCGCGACGTTCGGGAAGTACACGAACGGCGTCGCGCCGTCCGCGAACCCGCGCGCCGATGTCGAACACTACGTGCAGCATCGTGAACTGACGCCCGCCGTGCTGCCGGCCGTCGCGCAGTTGTCCACGTCGCTCGCGACCGCCGTCGGCGCGTCGGGATCGATGGCGGCCGTACCGCAGCGCGACGTCGACAACGTGCGCAACACGATGTATCTGGTGTCCGAAGCCATTCGTCTGATGGAGAAGTCGGGCCAGCCCGCATTCGCCACCGATGACAAGCTCGCGATCGACAACTATCGCAAGCAGCTCGACCACGCGACCAAGTTCATTCCGACATGGGTGAAGGTGGCCGTCGCGATCGCGCTGGGCCTCGGCACGATGGTCGGCTGGAAGCGGATCGTCGTGACCGTCGGCGAAAAAATCGGCAAGCAGCACCTGACGTACGGACAGGGCGCTTCGGCCGAACTCGTCGCGATGCTGACGATCGGCGCCGCCGACATGTACGGGCTGCCCGTGTCGACGACGCACGTGCTGTCCTCGGGTGTCGCGGGCACGATGGCGGCGAACGGCTCCGGGCTGCAATGGAGCACGGTGCGCAGCCTCGTCCTCGCATGGGTGCTGACGCTGCCGGCATCGATCGCGCTGGCGGCAGGGCTTTACTGGTTGTTCCGGTCGCTGGCTTGATCGTCGGTGCGGCGGGTGGCGGGCGATAGCCGGCTATCCGCCGCGTAGGCTCGATTTGTCGTCTCTCTGTCTCTCTGTCTCTCTGTCTCTCTGTCTCTCTGTCTCTCTGTCTCTCTGTCTCTCTGTCTCTCTGTCTCTCTGTCTCTCTGTCTCTCCGTCTCTCCGTCTCTCCGTCTCTCCGTCTCTCCGTCTCTCCGCCTCTGCGCTCCGGCACGTCGCCGCATTCAGTGTGTCGATGCCGCGCCTTCAACGTTTCCCCGTTTCGCCGCCCGAATTAAAGCGCAAGATCTGGAGCGTGCCGGCTCCCGGACGCCGCTAGACTGGGTTCATCAACTTTCATCGTGAACTCGACCGTGCGCGGCCGCACGGCGCCACGCTGCCCATGCCCCGAGGTACGCCCGTGAACATTGTCGATCTGCAACCTGCCGTCGAATCGCTGGACATCGCGCAGCGCGTCGACGCCCTCGACTGGCCGAGCGTCGATGCCGAGCTCGATCGCTTCGGATGCGCGCGCGTACCGGGCCTGATGTCGGCCAGCGAGTGCGATGCACTCGCGTCGCTCTATCCGCGCGATGCGCTCTATCGTTCACGCGTCGTGATGGCGCGGCACGGCTTTGGCCGCGGCGAATACAAGTATTTCGCGTATCCGCTGCCTGCGATCATCGCCGAGCTGCGTGCGACGATGTACCCGCATCTCGCGCCGATCGCGAATCGCTGGAACCAGGCGCTCGGGATCGACGTTCGTTATCCCAAAGACCATGCGACATTCCTCGATCGCTGCCACGCGGCGGGACAGACGCGACCGACGCCGCTGATCCTGCAATACGGCGCCGACGACTACAACTGTCTCCATCAGGATCTGTACGGCGAGCACGTGTTTCCGCTGCAGGTCGCGATCCTGCTGTCGGCGCCGGGCCGCGATTTCACTGGTGGGGAATTCGTGCTGACGGAACAGCGTCCACGCATGCAGTCGCGTGCGGAAGTGGTGCCGCTGACACAAGGCGACGCGGTGATCTTCGCGGTACACGGCCGGCCGGTGCAGGGAACCCGAGGCATCTATCGCGTCAACCTGCGCCACGGCGTCAGCCGGATTCGAAGCGGCCACCGCTATACGGTTGGCATCATCTTCCATGACGCGCAGTAGCGGTAGGCGGGCAGCTGTGCTGCTGCCGTGTCGCTTGTCGCGCATCGCACTCCTGCTCATCCCGGCACCGCGTCATCGTTCTGTGAACGTTCCGACCAAGCATGGCCGGCCAGATGGCCGCTCGCCCGCAGTGACTGGAGACCGATTGCGCTGACCGTCAAGCGATCGCGGCCGCAACGAGCCAACACTTTTGGTGAGCGCCGCAAACATGCGTACTCACCTGTCGCCCCGCCAATATGATTGGCAGTCCGGCCTATCCCCGCGCCATGTTGGCCCGCAGCCGGTCGCCGGCATCGGAAGCCAGCCGTGCATAGCCCGGCAACGTAAGCAGCGCGAGCACGCCCGCCGCGATAAACGCCCAGCGGAAATCGGCGAGCACGTAGTGCATGCCAGCCGCATCGCCGCGCACCAATGCTGCGAGCCGCAGCGACAATGCACCGAACGCGATCCCCATCCCGATCGTCATTTGCTGCGCGGCGCTCCACAGCGTGCTGGCCGCGCTCGTCTGGTGAGAGGGGATATCCGCATAAGCCAGCGTCGCGAGCGTCGTGAACTGCATCGACCGCGTGAGCCCATAGACGAATACGAGGAGCAGCGTGATCGCCAGCGGCGTCGACGCGGTCAGCCAACCGCATGCGATCATGAAGATGCCGACGATCGTCACGTCGACGAGCGCGACACGCCGAAAGCCGTAACGGTCGAGTATCCAAGACGTGCCCGCCTTCATCCCGAGGTTGCCGAGTGCACTCGCGAGCAGCAGCAGACCTGACTGGAATGGCGACAGCCCGAAGCCGATCTGGAACAGCAGCGGCAGCAGGTACGGGACGGCGTTGATCGCCATCCGCGTGATCGAGCCGGTGATGACCGTCACCGAGAACGTCGGCACCTTCAGCGTCGTGAAATCGAGCAGCGGATGCGCGCAGCGTCGCGCATACAGCCACGCAGCGATACCGAACAGCACGCTTGCGCCCACCAGGACACCCGCGCGCGTGAAGTCGACATCCTGCTGGCCGGCCGCTTCGGTGCCGATCAGCAAGCAGGTCAATGCGCCACCGGCCAGCACGAAGCCAACCCAGTCGAGCGGCCGTTGCTCGTCGGCCCGCGTGTTACGGACGATCAGCCAGGTACAAACGAGTGCGGCAAGGCCGAACGGGACGTTCAACAGGAAGATCCATCGCCACGACGCGTAGGTCGTGATGAAGCCGCCGATCGGCGGCCCGACGACGGGGGCGACGATGCCCGGCCACGTGATCGTCGCGATCGCACGCATCAGCTTCGCCTTCTCGGTACTTCGCACGACGATCATTCGCCCGACCGGCACCATCATCGCCCCGCCGACACCCTGCAGCAGCCGGGCTGCCGTGAACGACATCACGCCTTCGGACAGCCCGCACAGCACCGACGCGCCGGTAAAGACGACGATCGCACTCGCGAACACGGTGCGCGAGCCATAGCGATCCGCGATCCAGCCGCTGATCGGAATGAACACCGCCAGCGCCAACATGTAGGCCGTCATCCCGAGACTCAGCGCGTTAGGCCCCACGCCGAACGAGTGGGCCATTTGCGGTAGCGCCGTCGCGATCACGGTCGTATCAAGGTACTCCATGAAGAACGTCGCGGCGACGAGGTATGGCAAGAAGTCGGTCGTCCGACCACTTTGGGCGGGGCTGTCAGTCATGAACGATGCAGGAGACGGAATACAAAGGACACCGATCACCAGCGGATGCGAGCAAGTACCGGGAAATCGGGACGAGCGGTGATATTACCTCGAAGGGCTTGCCCGCCGCTCTGTCGACCAAGTCACGCGAATGAACTTTATGCGCATAGATTTTTATGAGGCTTTCGCGCTATGTTCGTGGAGAGGAACGCATGACACTGCGCATCGAGGAACGGCCAGATGAAGCGGGAGTTTTCGCCCAGAAAGTGACGTTTATCGATCATCGTCGATCAACATCGTCCATCATCGATCATCGCAACATCGTCGTCGGACGTGCGCCGTCGGTCGGACTCGATTCTTGAAGACGGATGGGTATGGCGGGCAGAGGACGTGCCGAGGTTTCCGGACGACACAGTTGCGGAGAAGAAATTGCGTCTTGATCGAAGATACGATCAATAAGCAATTGAATCGCCGGAGATAGAAGCGATTGAGGGAATGGGAGCTGGGATTGATTGCGTGGGTGAGATGCTAATGCAGTAGCGTTGGTAAGGCTTCACCCCGCCATGCAC
>NZ_BCPO01000094.1:0-94027 GCF_016586105.1 Burkholderia sp. E168m15 | reverse complement strand
TTTCGCGCTACAGAGCGCGTCGGACGGTTGGATTCTCGTGTGTGATACACACAACCTAATTACTGCTTCTTCCCAGATTGGTTCTGTTGGCCACGCCAGCAGAACAACCCCCTTTGCCTGATGACCATAGCGAGTCGGTCCCACCCCTTCCCATCCCGAACAGGACCGTGAAACGACTCTACGCCGATGATAGTGCGGATTCCCGTGTGAAAGTAGGTAATCGTCAGGCTCCCTCAAGCCAGAAACCCCCGCCCGACCAGGCGGGGGTTTTTGCATTTGAGGTGCCGGAAATATGTGCGGGACATCTGGCATGGGCCCCACTCGTGCTCAATGCGTTGTTGGTCGTGATGTCGCTGAACGGCCGGCGATGCTTTCCGGTGGGGTATCAGACGACGTGGGGCACTGGTGAGGAGTTAGGGTGAGTGAGAGGGCTCTTATCTCGAAATTGTGATATTTTCCAAACTCCTATAACGATCCTGCTGTTTCCATAGGCTGAAGGTGCTAATTCCCTGGCGACCTGGGATCTTTCTATTGGAACTTCGTATGCAGGCGCAGCGGAGAAAAAAATGGAATTGGAAGAGCTTCGCGATGTACTCCGTCAGTTTACAGCGGAGCGCGGTTGGCAGAGGTTCCATACGCCCAAGAATTTGGCTGCGGCGTTGAGCGTCGAAGCTAGCGAGCTGCTGGAGCCGTTTCAATGGCTTGATTCCGGAGAGAAAGCAGAGCTTTCCGCTGACCAGCTGATAGCGATCCGTCACGAGATGGCCGACGTTCTGACGTACCTAGTGCTGCTAGCTGACAGGTTAGAGATTGATCTCCACAAGGCGGCGCTGGAAAAAATTGAAATCAATAAAAAGAAATATCCGCCGGCTAAGGTGTACGGAAAATCACAAAAATACTCTGAATACGGGGATTGAGTAAATGCCGCAGTACAGCGTGAAAGTTGGCGACATTGAGAATGTGGTGCGAAAACTGGGTGGAAGAGCGCCGTACAAGAAGATCTATGAAGCGCTGCTGGTCGAATTCTCGTCAGGGGAGTTGCCAGACAACTATCAAGACATGGCGACGTTTCAGGCGACAGTGCGTCGCAAGGTGGAGGACCATTGTCCTCAGTGCGTCGATTTCGATCCGTCGAAACGCGAGGCGAAGTTCATACGGGTAGAGCGCGGTACGTTCGAACTCGCACAACATGAGGGGCCGGTCGCGGTTTTCCAGACTCTTCAGGCACGCCGAGCAGCTTTCGACGAAGACGTGGATCGAGCGCTTGCAGACACATCGACGTCACGCCGGAAGCGACTCTCACGGGCCAACAAAAAGCCCGCAAAGATCAAGGCCGTCACGGAGATCTACGTTCGAAGCGCTGACGTTGTTGCGGAAGTTTTGCTTCGAGCGAATGGCGCTTGTGAGCGTTGCAAATTGCGTGCTCCGTTTCTCCGGAAAAAGGATCGCACACCATACCTTGAGGTGCACCACAAGCAACGCCTTGCAGACGACGGTGAGGATACGGTCGAAAATGCGATCGCGTTGTGCCCAAATTGTCACAGAGAGCTTCATTTCGGCGCCGAGTCTTGAGCCAGATCGCAATAGTGAACGGCGTCGCAGTCGAGAGACAGCTTTCCTTTGCGATGTTCCTTGCGTACTTTGCGGCTGCGCTTTATCGCGTGTTGATTCGGTGGGGTGGATGGCCGATCGCTGTCAAAGCCTTGAGGCTACCGGTTCCGAAAGGAGGAGGTTCGCTATTCGCGGCGCGTGGGCATGGAGGAAATCGAGAAGAACGATTTCAATCTGAATATCTCGCGCTACGTGAGCACGGCGGAAGCCGAGGAGCAGATCGATCTCGCGGCAGTGCATGCGGAACTGGTTTCGTTGGATAAGCAAATCAAACTGGCCACCGAGCGCCACAACGCATTCCTCAAGGAGCTGGGACTGCCTATGCTGCCATGATGCGCATCGCCAAGGCCAAGACAGGTCTTGGCTGCCAACCGAGATGAAGAAAGGCAAGCTCACGCGCTTGCCTCAATCTCGAGACGTAGGCCAGTCGCGCCAACTCTGTCACCCAGTCGCACAACTGTGGCGCCAGTCGCACATACTCTGGCGCCCTACGGCTGCAACGCTGTAGACAGACTCATAACCCGAGAAAATGCGCCTTACGGGATAAGGGCTTCCAGCTGAGGGTGGACCCATAAGGCGAGAAAATGGACGCATAAGTCGAGACGAACCGTCCAGACCACCTCGGATTCGAGCCTGGGCTTGTGACAGGACGGGTCCTATCCCACCAGCATCGCTCTCTCAGCTTTGTACAAGCTACCGCAAAAAACTGCGCGTCCGGCAAGGCAATTTAAGCGATTTGTGCTGGTGGACGAACCCTCTCCTTGCACGCCGGCGGTCAAGAAATGTCCAAGTTTCGGAGACCCGGCCTACAAACACGCCAAGCAAATCGCGCTGGCCGATTAACGAAGCAGCTACTGAATAAGCCCCTCTCTATCTCGTCCCGCGCCAGTGCCGTCGGTGGCTGGTCGAGGCGCCGGCGTCCGCTCGTCGCAACCTGGCCTGGAGGGCACTCATGAAATCCCCACGCCTCTGTCTCGCCTGTGGCACCGCGTTCGTGCCGCTGCCGCACGTTCCCCGTCAGCGCTATTGCTCATCGGAATCTTGCCAGCGAGCTCGACGACGTGACTGGCAGAACCACCGGCTCCGTATCGATAGCGACTATCGCGACAACCAGGCACGGGCGCAGGCCAGGTGGTGCGCGGGGCACTCGGGCTACTGGCGCGAATATCGAGCCTCGCATTCGGCGTATCGCGAGCGCAATAGCAGCATGCAGCAGACGCGCAACGAACGGCGGAATTTCAGGGCGATTGCAAAGATGGACGTGTCAGGGCGTCCGCAGTCCCTAGGCTCGGGCTTCTACGTCCTGTGCCATGCGGATGACGCCAACGTTGCAAAGATGGACGCGTGGACCGTCCATATAACCGTGTTGTCTGCGCCGGCGGCGCCGCCGGTCTGATTGCAAAGAGATGACGTGTTACGCGTAGGCGTCCGGCCTGCTACCTTTGCCTTGTCACCGTTCGCTTTAGAGCGCCACGCCCCGACTTGAGGACGCGGCGTCCGCATTCGGGCTTCTCCCTGCGCATGGTGCCTGCTGCGTGCCAGTGTCTGAGTTGTGGAGCGGAGAATGTCATTCAACAGCGCAGGTGCACCAAGCGTAGCCAGCTCGCTGGCAGGACGGGCAGCCGAGTACGTCCGCATGTCCACGGAACACCAGCAGTATTCGACTGAGAATCAGCGCGACCGGATTCGAGACTACGCAACCCGTCGCGGATTCGACATCGTGCGCACATATGCCGATGAAGGGAAAAGCGGTCTTCGAATCGACGGTCGCCAAGCACTTCAGAATCTCATTTCTGATGTGACGAATGGAAAGGCTGATTTTTGCATCATCCTCGTCTATGACGTGAGTCGTTGGGGCAGATTCCAGGATGCCGACGAGAGCGCGTACTACGAATACATTTGCCGCCGTGCAGGAATTCAGGTTGCGTACTGCGCCGAGCAGTTCGAGAACGACGGGTCGCCAGTCTCGACCATTGTGAAGGGGGTGAAGCGCGCAATGGCCGGCGAGTACAGCCGAGAACTGTCTGCAAAGGTGTTTGCCGGCCAGTGTCGTTTGATTGAAATGGGTTTTCGACAAGGAGGCCCAGCAGGCTATGGGTTGCGCCGAGTATTGGTCGACGAGCACGGTCTCATGAAAGCGGAGCTGCATCGAGGCGAACATAAAAGCCTACAGACGGACAGGGTTGTCCTGATGCCGGGGCCAGAAAGCGAGGTGCGAATCGTCAATTTAATCTATAACTGGTTTATCGACGAATCGCTCGACGAATACGAGATTGCAGCTCGCCTTAACGGCATGAATGTGCGCACTGACCTTGGCCGTGAGTGGACGCGGGCGACGGTACGGGAGGTATTGACCAACGAAAAATACATTGGCAATAACGTATATAACCGGGTGTCATTCAAGCTGAAAAAGATGCGCGTGATGAACACCCCCGACATGTGGATTAGAAAGGAGGGAGCATTTCAGGCACTCGTTCCGAGCGAGACGTTCTATACCGCTCAGGGCATCATGAGAGCGAGAGCGCGTCACTACTCAAATGAGGAGTTAATTGAGCGATTGCGTAACCTGTACCGTGCCCGCGGATTCCTGTCTGGCGTGGTGATTGACGAAACAGACGGCATGCCTTCTACGTCGGTCTATGTTTATCGCTTTGGCAGTTTAATCCGTGCCTATCAGACTGTCGGTTTCACTCCTGGTCGAGACTATCGTTACATTGAGACCAATCGCTTCTTGCGACAATTGCATCCAGAAATTGTCGCGCAGACGGAGAAGAAAATAGCCGATTTGGGCGGCACGATGATACGCGACACCGCAACCGACCTACTGACAGTGAATGACGAGTTCACAGCCTGTATTGTGCTCGCACGGTGCCAGGCGCATGGCAATGGCCGAAATCATTGGAAGGTGCGTTTCGATACGAGTCTTCTGCCGGACATCACCGTTGCGGTTCGGCTCGACCAGGCGAACGCATCGACGCTCGACTACTACCTGTTGCCGCGTCTCGATTTTGTGCAGCCGCGCATTCATCTCGCCGACCAAAATCCAATCGAGTTCGAGAGCTATCGCTTTGACACGCTGGACTACTTGTATGGGATGGCCGAGCGCGCTCGTCTCAGGAGAGTAGCGTGAACTCGCGACAGCAGCCTGGAGAAATTCGGATGATTCCGGTCTCTCAGATTGAAGTCATTAATCCGAGAGAGCGCAATGGTCGGGTCTTCAACGAAATCGTCGACAATATCAAGACCATCGGCCTGAAGAAACCTATCCTGGTCACTCCGCGAGTGACGGCTGGGGGCATAGAAAAATACCTGCTTGTATGTGGCGAGGGGCGATTGAAGGCATTTCGCACGCTAGGGGAAGCGACTATTCCTGCACTCGTGGTGCATGTGAGCGACGAGGATGCGTACGTAATGAGTCTGACGGAAAACATCGCGCGCAGACAATGTCGGCCCATCGAGCGGCTTGCCGGCATTCGGCTACTGCAGGAGCAGGGTTATGCGCCGAAAGTCATTGCCGAAAAAACGGGTCTTACATCGACCTACGTTCACGGCATCCTCACGCTATTGCACCAGGGAGAAGAGCGACTTGTCGTTGCAGTGGAGAAAGGCCTCGTTCCCCTCAATGCGGCTCTCATGATTGTTGGTGCCGGCGACGACGACGCTGAAATACAGGCCGCGCTCCAAGAGGCCTATGAGTCGGGAAAATTGCGGGGCAAGCAACTGATGAGTGCTCGCCGCGTCATCGAGCGCAGAAAAGCACTCGGGAAGAGCACCGCGCACAATATGTCGAGCAAGTCCGCCGCCGTCACGACGTCGAGCCTCGTGCGGACATATGAACGCGAGGTCGAGCGTCAGAAGTCGATGGTGAGAAAAGCGGAGTTCGCGCAGCAGCGGTTGCTATTTGTGGTCGGCGCATTGCGGCAACTGTTTGCCGACGAGAACTTCGTTAACCTGTTGCGCGCGGAGGGACTGGCAAGTCTGCCGAAGTATCTTGCCGAACGCGTCTGGCCAAGCGGGAGTGCCACATGACAGGCGTAATTCTTGGGTTCATCCCCGAGCCATTGTCGCTGCCGGTCACCGGCATCTTGCCTTCGCGCAGAGTACCGACACTCGTGGTTGAATCGCGAAAATTCAAGCAGATAAAAGCCTCCATTGAGGAGGTGGGCCTTATTGAACCGCTCTCGGTAACGCCGGTGAACCAATCGTCGGGGCAGCACGTCCTGCTAGACGGGCATCTACGTTTGCTTGCAATCCAGGAGTTGGGCCACGAGCAGGTTGCTTGTCTTGTCGCGACCGACGACGAGAGCTACACCTATAACAATCGTGTTAATCGCCTATCCACCGTGCAGGAGCATCACATGATACGGCGTGTGGTTGACCGAGGTGTATCACCCGAACGATTGGCGAAAGCTCTTTCCGTCAATGTGTCGCAGATAGTGAAGAAGATGTCATTGCTCGACGGCATTTGCCCGGAAGCGGCTGAGCTTCTGGGAGACCGGCAATTCTCACCAGAGCTTGTCCGCGCGCTTCGCAAAATGAAACCGACGCGGCAGGTCGAATGTGTTGAACTGATGGTGGCTGCGAACAACGTGTCAGTCGCCTACGCAGAGGCATTGTTGGTGGCAACACCTGCGGCGCGTCTTGTGGGTGAAAAGAAGCCACGTAAACTCAACGGCGTTAGCCCGGAGCAGATGGCCAGAATGGAGCGGGAGATGAGCAATCTGCAGGCACAGTACAAGCTCGTGGAACAGACATACGGCCAGGACGTGTTGAATTTGGTGCTCGCAAAGGGATATCTGGCCAAGCTCCTCGAAAACGAGCCTGCTCGGCAATACGTTGCCCAGCGCCATCCGGACTTGATGGTGGAATTCGAGTCCATCATTGCAACCATTTCTCTCGACCAGCAGCAAGTCGGTGCGGTCGCCTAGTCGAAGCCTGACTTAATGACCGTCCACATTGCGTGCGACGCGCTGCGAGATGAGCGCCATCTCGTCGACTTCTGCACCCACAATGACGACGCTGCTTTCCGCATCAAAACTCTGCACCCGAAAATTCCGTACTCTTACTTCAAGGCCCTGGTGGCGAGAACACATGTGTCGATTGTGGTTCATCCATCTTATGCACGTAGTTCATTTCGCGCACCAGATAGTCCTGCAAAGCTACGGTCTTCACCCCTTGAGACGCAGAAATTCCGAACACTGAGGCGTAATTGGATGCGCCGATTGCACCACTGCTTCTGCCGTCTTTATTTTTCCAATTGATGAGTTCATTCAGATAGACATTGAAACTATCCGTCGGCAGACCCGCCTCGAACATAGCGTCCATGTCTTTAGGTGAAGGCCCAGAGAAAAACCTTTCCACAGCAAGACTCAGATGTGGCTTCGCATTACCATTTTCAACTACCTGACGGCCGAAGACGATGAAATGATGGCCGCCTCGCGGGCCAAGAGTCTCCGCGGCACGCTCGAAGTCGACAAACTTATCGCGCTCCGAATTCAGTTGAGTTTCGTCACGCTTGAATTCAATCAGAACAAGCTTCGAATCACTTGCGAAGATGCCGTCACCGGCACGTTCGTGAACGCCAGAAAGCGGGGCAGCAAAGTCGAGCTTGCTTGCTGTTTCGAGAACGAACGCATACTCGACGGTCTTCTCCCACCAAATAAACTCGTTTTTCATTTGTCCCTTTCTTCGCATACGTTATGGTTACCTGCTGGTCAGTTAACGACCAATTCTCTTGATACTTTAGCATCGCGCATAGGTGTGTCGGAGTGCCGCCACAAGCGAGAATTGGCTGGCAACGTGGGCGTAGGAACTTCGTTCCGAGAAGACTCGTTGGTGAACCTCGATACAGGCTTCACTGTGATATGGTGTTTGGGCGCGTCGCGATTCACTCAAGCCACATAGGAGAATCAAGTAGGTCGGTGACACACATCGTTACTAAGGTGTACGGGCGGCCCGACTGGTCCAAGCGATTCCGTGTGCTGCAGTTCGCCAGCGTAGCTGGTAACCCTAGATTTCAATTGCTCGAATCGAACCCATGAGCCTAAATGTTCATTCACACATTATCGCGGACCCACACATCGCTGGCCTATCTGGTGCGAAGGGATTAGGCGTCTGTACACTGAAGTTCAGCGTGCTATTTCACGTGGTCAACAGCACACCCAGCGACGACACAGCAATGCGCATCGATACACTCAGCGCGATGGTGAGTGTTATCTCGTCGTCGGACGGCACCCGCTATCTTGCGAGCGGCAGATTCGAGGTGCCGATTGTCCTACGTCGCTTCCCGCATGCTGGAAAAACTGCTGCCTTGCTTCTGGTCGACCTCAACGAAAGCCAGCTCGTCGCGCTCGATGAACTTCGAGGGACTGGTGGAGTAACGTTTCAAGTCGCCCTCAAGGGGATGGCGCATTCGTCACTAGACGCGCATCCCGTTGAAGAAGTGCTGCGGTACCCACTCAACCTCAGTGAATGGATTGAACTTATAGGGGACCTTGGATTCGCGGACGCGTTCGTCGTCAGTGTTGAAATTCCCGTCGACTCGTGCGGGTCGTTTACGGCAGTTACCCAGTTGTTGCGTGCCGCTCGACGCCACCTCGTGGCGGGTGAGTACGACACAGTCGTTAGCACCTGCCGTCAGGTGTTGGATAGCCTTTCTACCCAAATCGACGCGCGAGATTCGGTCATCGTGGCTCGCGACAGGAAACCGGCTCGCATTCGCGACCAGTCAAAACTTCAGCGAGCACTGGCCATCTTTGATTCTGTCCGGCATTACAGCCATCTCGCGCATCACGTGGACTCCAACGGGCAGCCGGAAGTCTACAGCCGACGTGAAGCCACGATGATTCTTACCGCAACTTGTTCACTCGCGGCTACTGCGATGGGGTGGTAGAGGCACACACCTTCCACCCATCAAGAAACATTGGGCGACCTAGCGCAAATCAGCGCAGACCGACTCTTCAATGAAGGTCCGCATGAAAAAATCTCGAAAGATGCGCTCCGGCGCTGGCCAACGCCGTCGAGGATACGCATCATCGCAACCGACGGCCGCCCCAAATACGGTTCCATCGACCGGCATGGACCGCGCGACCTCCGTAATAAAATTTCTCTACAAGCGAGCGAAAGCAATTGTCAGCATGAGCGCACTGACTGCGGCAGCGATGGCAGCAGTGCACTTTCTGCAAGGTCAAGTAATCGTCTCCTTCTCGAAATCACTTTCGTCCGGCTACGAATTTACGGTCGAAAACGACAGCTCGATTTCTCAAAGGATTGAGAGCTTGCGCATTATGCCGAAGCTCGGCTCACAAGCGCTCTTCATTACGACCTCCGAAACGTACCTTCACGAAACAAGCCATGGTGCTGAGCTGCCGTACGGCAACACGTCGATGGTTCCTGCGGCGGACTTTCGCGATATGGACGGGCAGATTCTACGCCCCAAGCAACGCATTACATTTCGGGTCCCGCCGCTTGTCGATTGGAATAAGCTCAAACCAGAAGCTAGCCTCGTCGACGTCAGATATCAAACCGAGCCGACAAACGTTTTGCTCGGATGGACTGCAAAGGTGGCGGAAGGATTAACGCTCATGAAGCTTCGTTTTGCGAACACATATATCGTTATCGACGACTATTGGACGCCCACGAATTCGAGTGACATCAAGGTCGCATTAGCACGTGCGTGTTCGGAGGATGTGTCGCTGCGTAAAAGTCCGGTATGCGAGTGAGGAGCGCATAGAAGAAATCGCGATTGGCCGCGAATTGCGGCTTAGATTTAGGGTGAATTGGCCGTTGTCTCGGACAGACGCCGAGGAATTCTCAGTCCTGCGGCCTGGCGTCGGCGACGTTCTGCTCATCGCCCCCGACCGTCCCGTCGGAATTGGAGACGTGCTTCCGCAGCCCGAGGAAGAACCTTTGAGGCACGGCATCGACAGTCGGACGTTGGTCGGCGAGACATGCTCAAGCCGCCAACGCCTCCTCCTCGTGTTGAACCTTGCTCGCCTGCTCTACGGAGTGTACTGCGACGTCCGGGCAGGTCCATCGCCACGGTCGCGGCTAGGTACTTGTGCGGGTCGAACAGGTCCTGCGGTAGTAATCCAGTCATTAACACGCTCGAATCTTCGAGTTCGAGTCTTTCCCCATTAATCCTCGCGAGGAATATGCCGTAATATTAGCCGCATGGACGCGGCGGCCTGTCGGTGCCTGACGAGGGGCGCGTCAGTGGGTTGCCAGCGGTGCGTTTCGGGCACGCCTGGGCTGCCATAAGAAAACAAACCCTTTGCCGGGGAGACCGAAGTTGAACATCCAGTCATTACTTGCCGGCGTGCCGATGCCTGCACTTATCACGGGCGCGTTTTTGGCCGTCCTTGTCGTTATTGTCGTTGTGTTTTTCTTCGGTCCAGCGATAAGTCACCTGCTTCGGCTGCGCGCTATCCAGCGACGCATCGGAAACTTCGAAAGCGGAGACTTCTCGTCGCAGTTTGAAGCGGTATTCGCGAGCGACCGTCGGCTCGCCCATCTATGGAACGAGTATGCCGAATCATTGCACGTCCAGCGGGAAGAGCGGGATGGACAAATGGTCGTGCGCGCCGTACGGGCCACCGCGCCGGCCGAGGTGTACTTCAACAGTCAGGTTGTTGTCGACAGCCGCTTGCGCACCGAGTTTTTTAAGCACGTCCCCGGTATTTTCACTGGTATCGGCATTATCGGGACGTTCAGCGGACTCATAGAAGGCCTTCACGCGTTTCAGGTAAGCGAGAACGCTGCAACCGTGCGCGGTAGTCTTGAATCACTTATGCATTCGGTGGGTGAGGCGTTTCTTGTGTCTGCCTCGGCAATCGCCGCGGCAATGCTAACCACGCTCTTCGAAAAATTTCTCCTTGCCTCGCTATACCGACGTACGGAAGAAATTGCACATGCGATTGATGCTTCCTTTGAGGCGGGTGCCGGAGAAGAATACCTGGCACGTCTAGTAAAAGCATCAGAGGAGTCGGCAAGCCAATCCAAAATTTTGAAGGACGCTCTCGTCAAGGAGATGGGTGAGCTGCTGCGCGAGTTGACTAGTGCGCAAATCGATGCGAGCAAAGAACAACATGCACTCGCAGCAGAGGCGGGGCGCCAGAACAACGTCGCTCTCGGACAGGTTATTGCCGAGAGCATCCAACAGGGCCTCAAAGGCCCACTCGATGAAATCGCAGCGACCGTTAAAACCGCCAGCGGTGACCAGAGCGCAAGTGCTGGGCGGATGTTGCAGGACGTAATGACGAGCTTCAGCCAACGGTTGAATGATTTGTTCGGTGGCCAAATTTCAGGCCTCACCGAGCTTAATCAACAAACGGCCCAGAGCATTCAGCAGGCTGTGAGCACGCTGCACACTCTGGTCGCGAACATCGAGGCTTCGAGTCAGCGTTCGACGGATGCGATGGCGCAGCGCATGGCGGAGGCCATTGAAAAGATGGAGTCGCGACAGGAGGCAATGAACGCGCAATCGGCTGCGTTCGTTGAGCAGCTGCGCCAGTTGGTTGCAACGTCTCAGTCGGAGACAAACCAGAAATTGCAGGCGACGTTGGAGACGCTCGGCACTCACGTCGGCGAAATGCTAACCACGCTGAGTGGCGCGCAGAAAGAAGTATTTGAGAACAACCGCGCACGCGAGCATGCAATGTCTGAGCGCGCGAGCGGCGTAGTGACCGCGATGTCGGAATCGATGGATGCTGTTGTCAAGGAGCTCGGCGTCGCAACCACGCAGATGGCGCAAAGCGTGAATGCTTTGACGCAGTCGACAACTTCGTCAATCGACCGCATGAATGCTGGCGCGGAAGCGTTGGGCACGGCGTCGCGGAACTTCGCCGCGGCAGGTGAGCGCGTCGCCGGTGTCATGGGGCAAACCGCCGACGTCTCAACCAAACTCGCTGCGACAGCCGGGAATTTGACGAGCGGTGCGGGAGCAATCCAGGAACTGCTGAGCGACTACCGCGCTCATCGCGACAGCATCGGCCAGCTTGTTACGGAATTGCGCGCCACCGTCGATGCTGCGAGAAGGGAAGCTGCGTTGACCGGTGACATTCTCAATCGCATTGAGACATCCACAAGCCACCTTGGAGCGGCGCAAAAGCAGGCGGACGAGTATCTCGCTGGTGTAAGCCAGGTTCTCGCTGAAGCGCACGGCGCTTTTGCAACTGAGGTTAAGCGTACGCTGGAAAAAGCGAATGCCGAGTTCCATACAAAACTGACCTCGGCAGTGGGGTTGCTTTCGTCTGCAGTCGGTGAGCTGGAGGTAACGCTCGCCTCGATGAGCACCCTGACACCAGCGAGGAACTAGGCGATGTTTGGAACTCAAATCGTCGTCAAGCGCGGAAGCCGCGACGAGGCGGAAAAGCCCTTCTGGATTTCCTTTGCTGACTTGATGACCGCGCTGATGGTGCTCTTCCTCGTGGTCATGGGGGTAGCGCTGCTCGCCGTGACGAAGAACGTGACGGAGAAAGAAAAGCGCGAAGAGCAACATCGAAAGGACATAGAGCTTATCCTCGACCGGTTTCAAACTGCCGCCAAGCGGTACGACGGTATCAAGATAGACCGCAATCGACATGTTATCGATTTTGGTGACCGCGCCCGTTTTGCGTTCGGGAAATCAAACCTGGCGCCCGAGCAGGAAGCGGTGTTGCGTCAGTTTGTTCCTGAAATCCTGACATTGGCGAACGATGACCTGGGCAAGCGCGTACTTAAGCGAGTGGTTGTCGAAGGCTACACAGACAGAACCGGCACGTACCTGAGTAACCTGAATCTGAGTCTCCAGCGCAGCGAGCGGGTGTTGTGCAGCATGTTTGCAACGACCGGTACGAGTGTGCTCGACGAGGCGCAAAAGCTGGACGTGCGAAATCTGTTTTTGGTCGGCGGATATTCGTTCAATGACTCGAAGGAAACCGACGAGGAGAGTCGCCGCGTCGAGATGCGTCTTGAGTTCCTAGGTGTTGGCGAGGATAGGTCTCCGGCCCCGGCGCAATCGGGGAACTTTGGCGACTGTGCATTGCGATGAGCGCACTAAACTACCTGGCGTCTTTGCTGCAATCGTCGGTCAGCGAAGAGACGCAGCCGATTCGCTCGGGCACTGAAATCGACGTGCTTCTCGAACAGTTGAAAGCGCGCGCAAAATCTCGTGTTGGCCGAGAACCTGTTCATGACCATCAGCTCGACGCGGTGCGACGGTATTGGCAGAGCCACGAAGTGTCCACGTTCCGCGATGCGTATCTTCTGTCCTTTGGCCTATGTATTCCACACCGTCCCCAAGGCGAGTGCGTGATGGAGGACCGACCACGCTTGCAGCATATCCTGGACAGCGTTGATGGCTACATAACCAAGACCGCGTCATACAGGCGCTGCTATCAAGGACTCGCAAAGAGCTACTTCGCCTTTGACGTAGATGCATGTGGGGTGGCGTCCTCGGGAAGGAAGAACTGGCTGACCCTGCGAGACTACCTTCACGACCGGAACCCCAAGATACGTGATAGCAGGTCGAGCCCTTCATGGGTCGACACGGCAATCGAAAACAGACAGCTTTTTGATGAGTCCCCGTGCACACGATATGTGGGCGAGTTGCTCGAAGGCGATACGTCGCGCATAGACCATATTTGCGAGCAGCTTCAAATCGGAAAAGAGTCGTGGTTTCTGCGCCAGCTCGTGCTTACGCAAGTTGAGGGCGCGACGAAGCTCGATGACGATGAGTTTGTGAGGCTGCTACCCCGCTTGCTTGGTCTGCTTGCACACAATGAGGTGCTCCGCGACCGAGGAACGATTCTGGTCCTTGACCGATACGCTGAGGTCTCTGGCACCCCCTTGCACCCGAGACTGCGCGACCATGCTGTTGCCTGGTGGGGCAATCCGTGGCTACCTTCAAATGCGACCCGATGGGGTGGCGTCGAGCCTGCGGCTCGAGCAATGGTCTCTGACTGGTTGAAGCTCGAATTTATCGAGACCTTCTTTACGAAGCTGGCGGAGGACGGTCTTGCCGACCGTCGGCGAATGGAGTTTTGGAAGCGATACGTTAAATCCATCGATGACATCGAGTTCGCATTAGGCTCGACTGCACGCAATTCACGTGAACCGGACCTGGTCGCGCTGCGTAAGAGAATGAAGGGCCTGACTCGCGAACTCGACGCCTCTGGCGCGAACAACGCCTTCATTATGACGATGGGCAAGTTGGTTGCTGTCGAATTTAGTGGTCTCGGAAACGCGTTTTATGGCTATGACGCCAGTCGTTCTCTGCCATTCAATACAAGTCAGACATTGAAGCTCGGGAAAAATGAACGCAACTCGTTGAAGCAATCGAAAAGCATGCTGTGGCTAAAGCATGGAGACGGCATTCATGGCTGGAATCGATGGGAGGAGATGTTCGAGGCAACACTGCGTAAGAGTTTTCAGATTCTTCCTTCAGCCGAAACTTTGCGTGCTTCAGGTAGAGCCAAGGCCGCAAACGAGCCTACGAAGTCGACGAGTAACGTCTCCTCCCGTGAGAACGTTGGCTCTTCGCAAAATCGAACCGAAGCACACGAATCCTACTCACACGTTGCGCTCAAGCGATTCGCGGCAACGCATGGTCTGCAAATCGAGGACAGGACTGCACTCGGCGGAAACTTGTGGGTGCGCGGTGGTGAAGGTGACGAGCGTGTCGGCCGCGTTTTGATGGAATGGGGCTTCCGTGTGAAGCCGGGCAAGGGTTGGTGGAAATAAGGCGAAACCGTGTTCAAGTTATTCAAGCAAGCAAAAGCGCGAGACGTCATCACCTGGAAGCGGCACTGGTCGGATAAGGGCATCGTTCTAACTCGGCGAACTCAAAGCCCGGGAGCGACGGTCGACGGAGACCTCGTTGGCGGCTACCTCACACAACTGACCGATGATGGCCTCGTCAGCCCGGTCGAGGACGAGTTCTTGTTGGATTGGCAGTCTTTGTACGACATCCTTGAACAACCGGACTACGGGCAGCTGCGCGATGTTCTCCGAATACCGCCTTTCACGGAATTCCGTCAGCATCTGCGAAGCAACCATTCGTTGACCGACCACGAGTTCTCTATTGCGATAGATGGATGGCGCATCGACGGCGGCCGTGAATTTCGAGGCACTATCACGGGGCCCGTGATGTTAGAAGGCGCCGTAGAGATGCTGATGCGTCCCGCGCAATGGAAGCTTTTTAATGCGGTCATTGCATTCTCGCGCCGTGACGACGAGGACCACTCTGATTTAGCCAACCGGCAAGGGTGGGGGCGGATTCGCAAGCTCGCAGTCGATGCCGAAGCAAGACTTGATGATTTTCTCTACCGCTCGGTAGTATTGAGTCCGGAAAAGCTCAATATAGGTCTGCGGCGCTCGGTGGCAGTTGTAGACGACCACGTAGTCGAAATCGAGCCGAGCTTCGACGGAGCACCTGATGACTGGCTCGACACGTTCGACAGAGCACGAGAAGTTCGCGACCGGTACGACATTACAACGCAGGATGGAATCGTCCAGGTTCTGGTCACACCGAAGGTAAAGACTGTGCTGCGGGAAATCCGGCGATTGCCCGGACGGCGGGTGGCAGGTTCTCGGGCCCAGGCCTTTTTGCTCAACCCCTTCGCGGCTCTCGGTGCAGACGCGATTGACGTCATCGAAGAATCACAATTCGAACGCGCTCGTGAGGACGCTGGCCTCGACTACGAACGCTTCGTACCGATGTTCGAGCGAAATGCTGCGGGCTATCCAGTACGTGTCGGCCTGCTTATCGAATCTGCGGTGGCGAGCGGACCGACCTCCTCGAAGACGCATTGGCTCGACGACGACGAACTTTCCGCGTTCATCTTGGCTCTCTCCAGGTCGCTGACGCAGGGCCATCAACTGCTTGCCTGGCAGGGCTATGACCTTGCTCTGCAGGGAGATTCGGAGCAGCAACTCAAGGAATTGTCGGCTGCACTGGCACAGCGTCGCATTCCTCCGACGCTGGTCTCCTACGCTCAGGTCCACGACCTGGCTGGCTACTCTGCGCGCATCGAATCGATTGGTGTGGAGAAGCCCTACCATTCGCCGTATATCGCGAAGAAGGACGAGGGCGAAGGTTGGTTTCCCGACAACATTCTGCCTGTCATTGTTTATCAGTCGAAGGACGGTGGCGAGCCGGTGGCCGTGCCGACCAACAAGCTTGCTATTGAGAAGCTGAAGAATGATGTACAGGTCGCTGACGCGAAGGGCATGGTGCAGCTCGACGTCCCTTGGCTCAGGGACCCCATTTCGCTGGCTGACGCGAAAGAAATCATCTCGACGTTCGAGAGCGTCTTTTCAGATTTGGAGTCGGGTAAGCAGTTTGACCCGGAAAACGCGCGCAAACGGCCCAGCGAAAGCGTGGCCAAAAAGCAGCTAGTTCTGCGTGCAAACATTCAGGCACTCGAATACGAAGAGTTGCGTCGTGAAGCGCTGCAGGCCGTACCTGCTCGTCCGAAGCTTCCGGAAAGCATTCGCACGGAGTTCTCATTGTTGCCGCATCAACAAGCGGGTCTCGCGTGGATGCAGCATCTCTTCAGTCTGCAAACCGATTACCAGGTTCGCGGCGCAATCCTTGCAGACGACATGGGGCTGGGTAAGACCTTCCAATTGCTGGCGCTTATGGCCTGGTTGCTGGAGAGGGACCCCACCATGAATCCAATGTTGGTAGTCGCGCCGGTCTCACTGCTGGAAAACTGGGCAGAGGAAGCGAACAAGTTCTTTCAGCCTGGAGCATTGCCCCTATTGACTGCATACGGCGAAAGTCTTGCCGCGTTTCGCGTACCGCGCAGCCAGATAGACCAACGCTTGCAGACCGAGGATGGCCTGGTCAAGTTTTTGAAGCCCAACTGGATTGGCGATGCGAAGGTGGTTTTGACGACATACGAGACATTGCGAGACTTGGAGTTTTCGTTTGCGGCGCAAAAGTGGTCCTTGATGGTGTGCGACGAGGCGCAGCGCATCAAGAACCCAGCCGCAATGGTGACCCGGGCCGCCAAGAAGCAGAATGTCGCGTTCAGGATTGCATGCACCGGGACCCCGGTGGAGAACACCTTGGCCGATATGTGGTGTCTCTTCGACTATGTGCAACCGGGCTTGCTCGGTGCCTTGAACGACTTTGGTGAGCGGTACCGGAAGCCGATTGAGGCGAAGACTGACGAAGAAAAAGCTCGTGTCGAAGAATTGCGCGCTCGCATCTCGCCCCAGATTCTCCGGCGCCTGAAGACCGAGGTCGATACTGGGCTACCTCCGAAAATCGTTGTCGAAGATTGCCGGCGGCTCTCAATTTCTGGCGTTCAGCGGAACCTCTACGCGAAGGCGGTGGATGGCTTCAAACGGCGCCAGGAGCCCAACCATACGACGCCGTTCAAGAATCACCTCGGGTTGCTACACTACCTTAGGCTGGTCTGTACTGACCCACGAGTGCACGGTCTAAGCGTGTTCAAGCCGGAGCCATTGGGCGACTATCGTGCGAAATCCCCGAAGCTCAATTGGCTACTCAGGCAGCTCTCCGAAATCAGAGCGAAGGGCGAGAAGGCAATCGTCTTTTGCGAGTTCCGGGAGATTCAGCGACTCCTACAGCACTACATCGAAACCGAGTTCGGGTATCGTCCCGACATCATTAACGGTGATACAAGTGCGTCGTCGAGTCACGTCGCCAGTCGGCAAAAGAGAATCAAGGCCTTTCAAGAAACTCCGGGCTTCGGTGTCCTGGTTCTTTCGCCGGTCGCCGTCGGATTCGGCGTAAACATCCAGGCGGCGAACCACGTTATCCATTACTCGCGCACATGGAATCCGGCCAAAGAAGACCAGGCCACCGACCGTGCGTACCGCATCAATCAGACGAAGCCGGTGTACGTGTATTACCCAACTGTTTGGGCTGACGACTTTATGACTTTCGACGTCAAGCTCGACCAGTTGCTAGCTCATAAAAGAGGGTTGTCAGAGGACATGCTCAATGGCGCCGGAGACGTGGCGCCGTCCGACTTTAACCTCACGGACGTGGTGCCACACTCGCAGAGCGACGGCCTGGATGAACGCATCACGCTGGATATGGCCCAGCGCATGGGGTGGCAACACTTCGAGTGCCTTGTAGGCGCACTTTGGAGCAAGCGTGGGTATAACTGCTACCGGACACCGGGCACGAATGACAACGGCGTCGACATTGTGGCCATTGACGGAAATCGAGGTCAGCTTATTCAGGCCAAGTCCAGCGGAATTGACGGAACAAAACTCGGATGGGACGCAGTGAAGGAGGTGGTGGCTGGCGAAGCGTTCTACCGACGTAGGCACCCCAATGTCTCGTTCGAAAAAGTCTGCGTCACAAATCAGTTCTTCAATGCGCAGGCGAAGGAAAACGCGCATTTGAACTCTGTCGAGTTGGTTGACCAGAAGCATCTCGGCGACCTGCTTCGGGCGCATGAAACAACCATGCTCGAGGTCGAGCGGATGCTTTTCGCCGAATGGCAATCGGCGGACGTTTGAATGTTGGTACTCATCTGTCGCGCCGGCCCGTTGTTTAGGCCAGTGCGACAGGCAGGTAGTCGTCAACTAGTTTGCTGTCGTGCCATCCGATTCTGGGGTAACCCATCACACGACGGTCGGGAACTCATGAGGGCCGGTCGTCGGTGCGGAAGCCGGCTCGGACGAAACGGGATTCGATGCTGGAATGAATTCCGCTGCACGCCTGCGGCCTTCCGCTGTTACGCGAAACGCGAGCACACTAGCCTTCTTCTCGAGCTTTTCTAGCAGGCCTGCCTGCGTCAAGAGCAGCATCGCGCAGCGCAACCGGTCCGTCAAAATGGGCGGCGAGAACGTCGTCTGGCGTTCGAAGTTGAGCTCAAGACCCTCATCGCCCGGAACGAGAATATAACGCTCCCGGGGATTGGTCGGCTCGGTTTCAGCCCGCTCGCGGGCGACCTTGAAGTGCAGGTTGACGACGAAGTCTCGGACTATCATGGACAGGAACTCTTGCGCGGAGCAAGTGGCATATCGGCTCGCCAATTGGGAAAGCCGTTGTGGTGCAAGACGGTCCCGGCCATCGGCCAAGCGATACACGACATTGCCTTCCCAGTTGCGGGCCTCGACCGCACAATAGGTCAGCGCGACGAGCGCCTGATAGGCAGCGTTTCTGGCTTTGTCCTTCTTCTGTTTCGCAGCGGCACGTAGCTCGTCGAAGAGCGCAGGGAGGCTTTTGAGGCCCGGAGCCGCGCCCTTAATGGCTCCGGCTTCGTACAACGTACTGGCGTCTCCCTGAAGAACGCTCCATCGCTTCAGCCAGTCGACCAGAGGGGCCTGCACGTGCTCCTCATCGGACGCGAGGGCGGCAACAGCATCCGCGACCTGCTGGATTCGATGTGCTCCCGAACTAATAAGGTCCCTGGTCTTGAACTCGGTCAAGCGCAGGAGCGTCTCGAGAGCCAGCTTGAGATACTGCCGGACCTGGAGGCTCGCCCAAACACCCCGCGCCTCCTCAAGCTCGACGATATCAATCTTCGTGCCGTCAGGAGCGAGCCCGCTGCCCATTGCGTGCCGCACCATGGCTTCCGGAACGAAACCGTTGGCGGCACCAGCATCCTTCTCCGCCGCGACGATGGCTCGCAACGCGAGCGTGATGCCCTGGTGACGCCCCGTCCATTCTGCGCCCAGTTCTATCGGCTTGGTACCGGGCGACGGAAAATACTGCCCGAGAAATGCTTCCTGCTCCTTCGCGTGGACAATATCGAGGCGCAACAGCGGATACAGCTCCGGCATTCGAGACGGAACAATCACGAGGTTCTCCGGGTCTTCAAGCCATCTGACCAGATGTCGCGTGCCTTCCGGGTCGTTGCTCTCGGAAATCTCGTCCTCGAGATGCGCCGCAAAGGCGTCGGCGAGCTTGTTACCAGCGTCAGTGAGTCTGAAGAAGCCCTTGATGTCGGTGGCATGCGCAAGGAAACCCAGGCCGTTGATGATGCTCGGCCTGTACTGAGGAGCAGTCATCAGATATGCGCCGCGCGCTGTGTTGACCTCCCCTGTAGCCTCCTTCTTTTTCGCCTGCTCCTTGCTGAGGATTTCCACGAGCCGCAACCTGACGGGCTCGTCTCCTTTTGGCCATTCTCGGTCAGTGCCAGGCAGCCCGCTACGCTGCGAACGGTTACACCACACGAGCAGCAGGTCAATTTTCTCCAAAGCCCCCGCGCAGAGTTCGCGCCGTTCCGCGGTCTTCTCTGCGGGTATTGCGAGAGCACGCGCGCGTGCCAGACGGACCATCCAGCACAGGGCCGAGTACACCCGGATGGAGTCCGCGACGTTGTTGATGCCAAAGAACATCGTCCGGTACAGGGACATGTTCGCGTTCTGCAGGCCAAGCGGGTCAATAATGGTCGCCGGCTTGGCGCGGGTAGTAAAGACAGGGGCGGCGTGCATGTCACTTGTTCCAGTCGAGGTACAGTTCGTGCGGCACTTTGAATCGCTGAAGTTTCGCGTTACGGATTCCCGCGAAGACCGGCTTCCCGCACGCCGAGTGAATCGTTACCCGGTGAGTCTCGAGCGCCCTCACTTCACTGACCCCTTGTATCGATTCTCCGTTGCAGTGCGGGCAGCCCGGTTTCCTCGAGGTCGGCAGTTTCTGCGGAATCAGACCAAAGATTTTGCCCTTCGCGGGTGGCTTCGACTTCAGTTCCAGCAATCGCTCAAGAATGCGCTGATAGCGGGGATTGGGCGGAGAGACGGCCGGAGCATCCCCGAAAACGGAGCCGACCATCTGTTCCAATTCTTCCTGCAAGGTGAGGCTCGCGACGATTTTTGACGCATGCGCGCGCAGGCGTCCACGTGCCTGCTCCGGCACAAACTCGAACGGGTCATCTTTGCCGGTCGTATTCGCGATTGCCGTATGCCAGTCATCGAGTGTCAACTCTCGAAGCGCGAATGCCTGCATCACCTCCTTGAGTGCGCCCGTCGGGAGCTTGGGGGAAATGTCCAGGGCACAGCACGCGAAAGTGCAGAAAACCGAGAGCAATCGCTCGCGGTTATCATCGTCGTAAGCATAAGCCGTGTACTGCTCCAGCCAGTCGCGAAGTCCATGCGGGTCCGTCGCGACATAGGCTGGTTCTTCGGCGCTCTGGTTATACGCAGGGGCGCCACCGACCGCCAGCGTATCAACGTACGTCTCAAGGACTTCGGCGGCTGCTTGCGCTACCACCGCCGATACGATGGGCGCGGTGGCATCTTTCTTGAGCGTCGCAGGGAGCTTTTCAAGCATCGCGTCCCATGCCTTCTGCTCTTCCGGCTCTTCCGGTTTGTCCTTGCCCGATTCCTTTTTCTGCAAATCCACAATGACAAGCTTGCTACGTGGGCCGCCTGCGAGTGCGGAATGCGACAGGATGCGTGCCGTCAGCCTTCTGAACGCGGCTGCCATGGCCTGTTCGGCGGTGGCGGTCGGCACGTTAAGTTCGGGCTCGTCCTGGGGACCCCAATCGTTAGCGGGGCGCGGCGTGATGTGCTTCTGTACGGCGGGCTGCCCCTTGTCGGCACCACCCGTTTGGGGACCAGTCGTGGTCCCACCTTTAGTCTTTGCCTCAGGCTCCCGCATGCGGTGCAGGACGGCCGCCATCCAGTTCAGGATAGGCAGCAGGTCCCGGTCGTTGGGCCGGCTTCCCTGGCGGATACGCCTGACGGCACGGGATAGTGCCTTTTCCAATGGGTTGGCGTCGAGCTCAACCTCGACGTTCAACCAGCCCGTCACGGTGAAGTCACCTGCTTGAAGGCGCAGACGCCGCGCGCCTTCTTCATCGGCGAGTGTCTGGACAGGCGTGGCAAACGAACCGTCTTCGTCGATGAGCACCGGTTCGATGGGGCCGCATTCGAGTTCATCCTCCCGCCACACTTCAAGTGTGGCCAGACGCTCATCCGGGCACGGTGACACCGTGCCCGTGATGGTGCCATCGGACTGCCACTGAGCGTCGAGCGCCGGCGCGGCGCGACCGAGCTCGGGCGACTTGAAGACGCAGGCCTCGAACCTCGTTTTCGCGAAGTCGTCGCCTTCCAGCACCTGCCAGTCGAATGGCGGCACCTCGAGCTTGCGCACGAGCGAAACTTCGACGTTCTCCAGGCCAAAAAGACTCTGCAAGGTTGCATTGACCGAGCCCGTCATCACCATGCATCCGGAAGGCGAACGCACCTCGAAGACTTTTGCGTGGGGAAAACGGTTCAGGTCTTTGCGGTCCGGCACCACCGGCACCACGAAGCGCGTCTTCTCGGGCAGGTTGTGATTTGCGTCGACCCGAATCACGTATTCTTCGTCGACGAGTTGCGCACCCAGGGAAATCTCGGGCACGCCGCACAACCCGGCCAGGTCGCATACGGCGTTCGCCTTGGGGTCAAGATACGGGCCGTATGCAGTCAACGTGGCTGCAGGCGTAAGGTGTTCAAGAACCAGTTCCGCAAACTGGTTGCCCGCGGGTTCTTTCAGAGTGTGGATGAGCCAGGCCGTTGGGTTCCGCCGGGCGGATGCGGGCACGGCGGCTGCAACCTCGCGCGCGCGCCGCGCGTAATACATGAGGCTGGCGGACGCCTTGGCGGACAGTCCCTCTGTCTGCGCAAACAGCTCAGCAAAGTCCGCGAAGGTTTCAAACACCAACGGGTGCTCGAGCGCGTTCACGGAGTCGAGCACTTCGAGGTTGGAGTTCTGTCCACGCGTCGTCAGATTGCCGCTACCGACAACAAGGACGTCGTCGCCAGAGCCGCGCTCAAGGTAGGCAATCTTCGGGTGAAAGAATCCGCCAGTTGCCTGACGGACCGGGATGACGCGATAGTAGCTGCCGGCATAGAGACTCGACGTCTCGTCCGTCGATTTGCATGCTTCGCGGGAATCGACGAGCAGTTCAACCTTCTGGCAGCCAGAGACCCTCAGCAGGGGCAGACAGAAGGATTCAAACCAGTTGGCGCTGAAGGTGAAGGTGGTGAACATCGCGCGGCGCGGCCGTGCCTCGTCGATGATGGCCTGAAGTCTCGTCTGCATGCGCTTCCCCGATGGCCGCTTTCTGTAGCCTTGTTATCGTGCAGCAGTGATTTTAGACGTCGGCAATCAAGGCGTCATCTCTTCGCACCGAACGCCATTGGTGCGGCGGACGGCGCTACCTTGCCGAGCTGCAGGATGTTCGCCTGGAGGATGAACTGCGCCTAGTCCGGTTCATTGACGACGCGATATAGCTTCGTTTCAGCGAGTCCCGACGTCAGCGCATAAGGAAATGTGTTTCGATAAGAAAATTTTATGCGTCATCGCTCTCTGTTCAGCTGTCGGAATCCATATACCGTTCTGCAGCGCATTCGTGCATGCCCGCCGAGTCATCGAGCCGCCGGGCAGGAGGGCCGCCCAACCCATCTGGTTGGCTTCGGTGACACGACGCAATGCCGCTTGCGTGAACGGGGGCTGAATCCACCGGCAGCGCGCAGGGGATAGCCGAGACTGCGGGGATTAGCGTCTGAGACATCGGCAACGGGATGGCGAAGCTAGCGTCCCGGAGGGCGCATACAGGCTGGCGGGCGAGGCGGCTCCATACCGGTGACATACGGGTGGCGATGCTGAGTGGAAGGCTTTCCCGGGCATATGCCGCAGGGAGGGCTGGGCTCAGCCTCACCACCCAGCGACTCAAACCCAGGGATATGCTTAGGGCTGAGCCTTTGGATGCGCGCCGGATATTCCGGAACTGCTGCTGAGCCAGCTCGCTAGTGTTCCGGTGCAGCCCAGACTCCTGGAAGCGCTGTAGCGGAAACGTCGAGGTCGATGTCGAGCGGGTAGTGCCGAAGCAACCGTACAGCGAATGCTTCGATTTCACTACGGTTAGCGACGTGGTCGGAAGAGGCGAGCAACTTCAGGAACTCGCGCGTCTCAATGACGGCTTTCGTACGTTCATATGGGGTCGTCATCATCAGCTCCATCAAGAAGGCGTTCAGTGACGTCGGTGTATGACGTCACCTCGTTCAGTTCGCACCATCTTTTCCAGATGTACTCGCCGTCGAGTGACCAGCCTTTCTTGCCGACCAGTTCGTAAATGCGTCCCGATTGAGTCACCCCCTGCAAGGTGACCCGGTCGAACGTCACAATCTGAGAGCTGACTCGTCCCGACGAGTCCAGCATGTCTACGCCAACAAAATGTCGGCTCGCGTTCTGCGTTTCGAATATGCGCCATCGAGATAACAGAATCGTGGGCAATTCGGACGTTGGCCGTGGTTTCCAGATGGGCATCGCAGTCTCCTGGTGGTGGGAAATCACATCCTTCTGCTCAGTTACTTGGTCCGGGCGGCACTACGTGAGAGTCGACCGACGTCCCGAACGGCGCGTACGTCGCCGATTGATGCGCACTGTCGGTTCGACGTATCGCTTTCTCATAGCGCCAACGATGCAGGAACAAACAGGTCGTGCCCGGCTCTTGCGCCGATAACGGCCAACCGGCCGAGGTCGGCGATACGAATCAGCGCGCCCCGCATTGCGCCATCAGAAAGCCGTTTCGCGCCGACCAGTTCGACGCGGGGCAGCAGGCGCGACAACGCTGACGACGTCGTGCCCATGGCACGCGCCAGGTCTGCCAGCGGGACATAGGCCTGCCTGAACGCCAGCAACTGGTGCGGTAGCACGACGTGGCAAGGTTGGCCGCGTCGTTGAATCGAAACGGACGCCAGTAACCCTTCGTCTACCCAGTGCTGAATGGACTCCCATTTCCAACCGGTCGCTTTCGCGAGCTGCTGAATCGACATGCCGGCCTCGAGCAGCGGCGTGCCGAAATACTGCGACACGTCCCCCCTCAGGAAGGACATTTCGCCGAGTGTCCGACCATGCGCGACGGCTTTCACGTCGCCTTTTGCGATGGCCTGCATCAGCGATTCAATTGCTCGTCGGTCACCCATACGCCGACTGGTCAGCTCCGCCCATGTGAGCGTCGAATCTTCAGCCAGTGCATCTGGTTCAGCCCACCGCTCCGCACGCTCATATAAATCCGCGATGGACTGACGCTCGACCGGACCGCCCTTCATCAGGTCTTCGCGCCAGCGGACGTCCGAACGGATTACGCCGGCAGCTTTCATGCGTTCGAGGACGATGGGTGGAACGGCCGCCAGTTCACAGGCGTCGACATCGGAAATCCAACCGGCGCGTTGTCGCTGGATACGCTCAACCTCAGCGCATGGAATTTCGAACAGCTGGCCACGCGTGCCAGTGCGCCGTGCACGGTGCTCGCACTCGCCATCGAGAATGGATTCATGCAAACGTGAAACGCTGACGCCAATGGCCTTCGCGGCATCTGGCGCGCGCATGTATCCAGTCGCATCCTCGGCCATTGCTTTGGCCGAATCCAGGCCCAGGACGCAATCGGACTTCTGGGCAGCGACATCGATGATGATTTGCAGCAGGGGCTCGAGCGTCGTGCCCTGGCACACCTTGCGCAGACTGATGTACCAGTCGCCGAGCAAGGTGTTCAGTGTGCGGGCATCCTTGCGACCGGCGGCAATGCGCTGCTCGACGTGATTCCGAAAACCGGTTGGCCAGTCGGTCAACAAGGCTTCGAGCGGCGAGAGGAATTCGACCGCGTCGGTGACGAATTTCGGCAATGCCGCGCCGCGCGGCAACCCGGGGCGCGTCGGGTCCGTATATTGGCAGAGAGTACGAATGACCTTCACCAACACATTGATGTCCACGCCGTGCAGGGGCGGCTTCACGCTGCCAGCCTGCTGCCCGTTGCTCGCAATCAGCGTCGACAGCCACTGCTGCGCCCGGGTCGCCGGCACACGCGGCAGGCTGCTCAGGTCATGGCCGCACGAGCACAATCCAATGTAGAGCCGCTCCGGCGAAAGGTGCTTCCCGCACGCGTTGCACTGGTCGACCAGCAGGATTCTATGGTGCGGACATGCGGTGACATAAGCGTGTTCCCAGTGATGTCGCAGGTAAGGCGATTCAGCCAGACACCCCGGACACACGGCGTCAGACTGAGCACGGTGCAGACGTCCCCAATCCCGGGTGAGGTTTTCCTGCTGCCTGGTGAATTCGGTCCATGCCGGCTCCAGGCCGAGGTTACGCGCTACGTCATCCGTGCGAGTGAGCAAGGCGCGGCGATTGCGCTCGATACCCGCCGTACTTGCCAGGTCGCGCCAGTTGAAAAGGGCATTGTCGGCGGAGAGACGCCGGTAATACCCCATCCCGGATTCGTCGTCCCGGGGGGCATAGGTGAGAACTAGGCTCATTGCTTATCTCCTGACTTTTTTCGAACCGGTACGGACGTCGCGTTGCTCATCAGAACGTGAACGTATGCCTGTTTCAGGGCCGCCGGGTCCACGCCCGGGCCATCGATTCCCGAATCCTGGAAAGCCGGTCTGTGCGGTGACCCAGCGTGGCTAACGTATTCAGTTGCCCTCTGGCAGTCTGCGTATGTAATGGCGCGCGGTGCTTCGTTCGCCTTCAGACTGGCCAGCTCGCGCATGAAGTCAGCGAGTACCCCAATCAGACCCCCGGTGAGCAGATAGCTCTGCTGCGTCAGCACGCGTGGGGGCACGTCAATCGGATAGCCCGCCGCCGAGAACAGGCGCGCATAATTCACAACGCACGAGATGTAGGCTGCCATCTGGTCAGCGATGCTTGCGTCGTACGGAAGGAAATTGCGAGCAGGGCAAGCACGACGACGCAGCTGTTCATTTGCTGAAAAAAGTCGTTCGAGTCGCGGAATGCCGAAGAGAATCAGCGTCATGTCGAGCGTGTCCGCCAGGGTCTTGAGCCAGTCGCTGGCTGCGCGCGGAGGCACCCGTGACCCTTCATCTACGAGGTGCGATATCTCGTCAAAAATCACGACACGTGTGCCAGCCAGACGAAGCTGCGTCACCATCAAGTCGAACATCGCGCCCGCCGTCATGCTGCCTGGAACCTGGATGCCCAAAGCACGCAGCACACTTTTAGGAAGCAGTTTGGCCGTTGCGGATTGGGGCACCTCAACAACTAGGACGGGCACATGGCGCCGTCCATCGATGCGGTTTTCAGGGTAGTCGCGAGACAGGTTGGCGATGAGCGAGGATTTGCCCACACCGCTCGGACCAGGAACCCGAACGACTTTGGGCGCAAAGCCAGTAAGGGCGTCATCGATGCGCCGTTTGAGCGCAGTGAGGTGCTCCACAAACATGGGATGCGGAAGTTCGCAGGCCTCAATGTCTCTGCGCAGTTGTTGAGCTGGCGTCACAGCAGTTTCTCTCCGGTGTTTCTGTTTACGATGTGCATTAAAGGCGCGTTGTCGTACGAGATGGCGTCGGGCTGAAGGTCTTCCGCCGGCAACGACTGATTGGTCGAAGGTGCAGGCCCGAACGGCGCTGTCGCTGAAAGCGGCCGGTCGATGGCCCTCTGGACAGCCGAGTCGTCTTTGGCGCGGCGCACGGTTTCCTTGTTTTCCTCGCGCTTACCGCGGGTTCTGCGCTTATCGGCTTTCCGGTTTCCGGTGACCGCCTCGTCCATGTCACGCTCGAATTGGACCTTTTCGTCCGGGACCGTCCAGTTAGCCATGCCCGAATCGAATCGCGCTTTGGCTTCAGCAAAGGTCCACGCCGGCGTGTCCTCACGAACGTGTTCGTGCGTCAGCGTGACGAGCGGAAGGTCATCTCCCTCGTACACGTATGCCTGGCGGAAGTCGTCGGGGTTGTAGACTACGTGGAGCTGCGAGTGGTCGCCGTACTTGGCCAGCAGATACGACATGGCTTTGCCGCGGTACCTGAATCCATGCTCAAGCGTGATTCCCGTCTTGGCGCTCAACACGCACATCTTGTTTTCAAAGAGTGCAGCCATCCATTCACGACGCGCCGGCGGCATGGTGATGGGTTGTCCCATTTCTTCGGTCTGGTAGGTCAGGCGCTCAAGCGGCGTCTTTCCCTTGACCGAATCGACCAGCAGTTCGTCCCAACGCAGCCGGTCGAGCGGGGTGTTGACCCAGACCTCATATAGCCACCTGACAATCCATTTCTCGAACGCGTCGAGGGTCATCAAGTCGTCGCCTAGCGCCTCCGGGTCGCGCACGCCATCCTTTCCTTCAAAGCGCGTGCAGCCCGAGAGAAGCTGCAATGCCTCCTTGAGCGCTCTGTTCAGGCGTTCGATGAATGGTTTGCCTTGAGCTTCCTTTGCTTTGCAGTGCTTGACATCCATTCCAAGACGCTCAAGGCGGACGATTCGTCCGCCCTTGGTCTCCGGACCATTATCAAAAATGACCAGTACGGGCGTGCCATAAATGTTCAGCGCATGAGCGATACCAAGCTCCTTGAACCGGGCTGCCTTGGCAGGCGTCAGATACATCTCAAGGCACACCAGCGAATCCATCTCGCGCGGCGAACCGATGACGAGGTGCCATCCCACTGGATATCCGGTGCAGACGTCAATTGCGAGCACCAGATAGATGGTCCGGGCGATGCCATGGGGCGTACGAACAACGAATGGCAGGTGAAGAGCATCCTGCTCAATCCGTGCGAACGGGAACGCTGCCCGTAACCGTTGCTTCGCGAACGACTTGCCGGCGACCCGGTTTAGCGGGTCCATCCGGTCGTATTCGGCATCGACGGTCAGGTCATGAATCCTGGCACACACGAACTTCCGACTAATAGCGTGCCTGGCAATGTGCAGGCCACGACGACGAGCTTCACGGTTGATGTATCTAGTCAGGTCGAGGACAGTCCACCCGGATTCCGTGACCAGAAATCGGTCCTGGATGACCTCTTCGACAAATTCGACGAGGTCTTTTGAATATCTGGCCGTCGCATTGCCCTTATTTTTGTCACCCTTGAGAACCGGCAAGCCGAGCAGTTGATTCATGTGAGCCCGGTACAGGGTTGCTCGCGACGGAAACGGGCAGACAAGCGGCTTGTCTCCGTTTTCCATCTGATAGGCTTCACGGGCCAAAGGTATCGCTGCGTTAAACGACAGACCTCGTTGCTTCCGGATGGCATCAATACGCCGCAGTGTGTCGTTCAGCAGGCGGACCTTACTGTGCAATTCCGGATTGTCGTATTGGGCGGCAATGCTGATGCGCGGCATTCCCTTTCGATGCAGGACCAGACCGCCTTCCGAAATCTGGGCGCGGATGTCGTCGTATTTGACATAGCGGGCCTCACATTTCTCGGCATCGAAGAGCTGGATGGAGCCGGCATGCAGGCGAGCGTCTATCACCTCGAAGCAGCTGTCCGTTTTTCCGGGCAGCGCCAACTTGTCTCCGGCGCGCAGGTCGGACATCATGGTCGCAGCTCCTCAATCAAACAGAGGTGGCCCAGGTCGCCATATGCGGCCGACAGTTCCAGCGTGGCGCAGATGTGGTGATGCGCCAGGTCTGCCTGCAGCACACCAGTGGCTAGCAGTTGAGGAATCAGGCCCGTCGGAATATCGAGGTCGGCACACAGCGCGCGCTGCAGCACCGGGCCGGCGTCGCAATAGCGTTCGACCCGGTCGATGATGTCCGGTGTCAGGTATTCGTGGGCCCGAGCTATTGCCGGCTTCAACAGTTGGGCGTTGACGACGACCGGGTGCCGTTCATCCGCGGGCACGACCACCGTGGAGAGCGGATAGCAGTACGCCTCCATGATTTCCTGGGCCCGCGCGACCTTGGCCCAATACCGGTCGTCGCCCTCGAAGCCCTGAAGTTTGACTTCATACGCGCGCTGCAGGCCATCGGCCTGAACGGTGGCGAAATCTGGCGTGTACTCGGCCTCCCCGGTGCGACCACCACGCATCCTGCGCGCTTCGGACAGTTCCTCGCGCGTGAACAGCAGCCGTTCACCGACCAGGTCGACGGTAAACGGTTGCTGCTTGAACGAACGTACGCGTGGGTCGACGCTCAGCATGTGCGCTACCAGGCGTTCCGCGTCGGATTCAACGGTGATGTGACCGTCGGCCTTTTCGGCATAGGTGCCGATGCGGGCCTTGCCGTACGTTCGGGCTGTTAGCCGGACACCCGCGTTCACGGCGCTCCGGCGGCTACGGACGCCATAGGATGGTGCGCTTCTCATTTCGCACCTTCGACTGGCACGTGCAATCGGCTGCCGGTCTGGCAGGTCGTCCGGGGTGCAGCTGCAGCCCGTCGGGCCGGCGAACTGGTCTGTAAAGTTTTTGTCAGCATTCTGTCCTCGAAAAAAAATGGCTTGTTGAGGACGTGTAGTGCTGCCGGTTTTGAGTCAGTCGTATACGACCGAAAATACCCGTGAGAGAATCCCGGCATGAGAAATGCGGAGGCTCGAACAAGGTCGAGGGGGAAAGATGGAAGAACTGCCGCGCAAGCGTGGTCGGCTGCCAGTCCAGCCTTATGGGAAGTGGGAAGAGGAAGCGAAGGGGTTGATAGAGGAAGAGATGATGCGGCGCGGTATCCGCTACAAGCAGCTCTCGCGGATGCTCGAGGAGATGGGAATCGACGAGTCGCCCGACCAGATAAACCGCAAGGTCAATCGCAAGCGGTTCTCGGCGGCATTCTTGGTCGCCTGCCTGTGCGCCATGGGGGTGGAAACCATCTCGTTCACCCAGTGCAAATAGGGGCTGAATTGTGCGAGATGAGTAGCATGCTATCGATGCCACCGAATTTGGCCATAGCCAGACTTGTTTCATCGCCAGCTCCCGCGTCGTACCCTCTCATAAATAGGGGGCAGACCGTGCTGGCGGTCAGCAAGACGAATTCAGGCTCATCGTGGTACTGCGTGCCGGCGTTGCACCGGCTTGGGTTTACCACCGTAGGCAATGGCCGCGGGATTTTCAAGATGGGGGGCTCCTGCGGCTCCCGGCTTGTCGACGACGTCGATAATTCCCTTCCAGGTAGCAGATAAAGGACGCGTGTCATTGAAAGAAATGACATTGGCTTCCTTGCTTCAAGGTAGACTTGCAAGGAATCGCGTTGACTGCGTTATGCATCGCGGGCAGGAACCTGTTGGCTCATGACGGTAAATGCCGATGCGGCGCAAACCCAAAGAACCATAAGTCTTCGAATACGGGGAAGCCTATGCACGTCGATATAGCAGGGCGGGTTGAAAACCTGTCTCTTCCAATTACACAGCCGTACATTCCGGTCTTTGAGTGCATCGTCAATTCTCTCGAGTCAATTGATGAGTCGGCGCGTAAAGGCGGACGCATCGATGTCTATTTCCACCGAGATGACAGGCAAGGCCGCTTAATCGACAGTGGAGACGACTACCTTGGCGCTGTTCGTGATGTCACCATCGTGGACAATGGTGGCGGGTTTTCTGACATCAACGCAAAGGCATTTTTCGTCTCCGACTCGACTCGCAAAGCGGCGAAAGGAAACAAGGGCGTCGGTCGCTTCACTTGGCTCAAGGTGTTCGAGAAGGCAACAATTGAAAGCGTGTACAACCAAGGCGACGAACGCTACCGTCGCAGTTTCGAGTTTCGCAAGTCTGAGGAGGGGGTCGAGAACGAAGCCCTTGACCTTTGCAAAGCCGGCGAAGTAAAGACGACCGTAAAGCTGCTCAACATTCGGTCGGAATATCAAAAGCATTTTCCGAAGTCGCTCGATACACTGGCGCAGAAGATTATCGACCACCTCGTCATCTACTTTCTAAGTCCAGGATGCCCAGAGGTGTGGATTCACGATGACGAGCATGAACCAGTCAATCTGAACGAGTACTTCCGCGCCGAGGCTGACACCCGTGCGACCGAGCACAAGTTTACCGTCGGCAAGCACGAGCTAAATGCGGTCATTGTTCGCTTCGACTCCAGCCTGAATCGAAGGCACACCGTCTCCTATTGCGCAAACAAGCGCGAGGTTATTTCCTGGGGCGTAGGCACACGAGTTCCCGACTTCAAGACGAGATTCGTCGACGAGGCGGGAAAGTCGTTTGTTTTCAAGACATACGTGTTCGGGCAATACCTCGATTCACGCGTTGATTCTTCTCGTACGCAGTTGGTCCTGTCTGGCGAAGACGAACTCGAGCTCGATGATGAGCTGAGTCGACCGCAGCTGGACACGGCGGTGACAGACGTTGTAAAGAATGCGGCGGCGCCTTACATGACCACGTTGCGTGAAGAGAAGCGACGGAACATCGAAACGCTGGTTGCCAACAAGGCTCCGCAGTACCGCTTCATGCTTAGTGAACGGTATGGCCAGTACATTGACCGTATTTCCCCAAATGTATCCGACGACCAGCTGGACATCGAACTGTACAAGGTTCAGAAGGATATTGAACTCGCTCACCGGGAGCAGGCGCGGCAGATTGAGAGTCTGCCACTCGATGGTCAGCGTAACAGCGAAGCGTACAAGCACTTGCGCGAACAGTTCCTTCGCGAGGAGAACGAGCTCGGCCAGGCTGCTCTGGCCAGATATGTGGTGCATCGGAGGACCATTCTCGAGCTTCTCGATAAGGCCCTCGAAACGCAGGATGACGGACGTTACGTGAAGGAAGAAGCCGTTCACAGCATCATCTTTCCGATGCGTGCAAGCTCCGACGACGTTGACTTCGACCGGCAAAACCTTTGGGTAATCGACGAACGTTTGGCATACCACTGGTACCTCGGGTCCGACCTGCCAATGAGCCGGCTCAAAGCGGTCAATTCGGACGAAAATGACGAACCTGACATCGTTGTTTTCAATTCCGCGAAAGTGTTCGCCGAGGCAAAGCGCAGCTTCAACTCCGCTGTAATCGTCGAGTTCAAGCGACCCGAGCGCAACGAATACCCCTCAACGGACGAAGACCCCGTCGAGCAGGTGATTCGCTATGCTCGAAAACTCCGTGATAGCAAAGCCAAAACGGACGAAGGAAGAACCATAGAGGTTGCAGAATCGACGCCGTTTTACGCGTACATCGTGTGCACGTTGACTCCGAGAATACGAGACATAGCACTCAACCGAGACTTCATGGTCACGCCCGACGGCGCAGGCTACTTTAGGTTCCACACACAGCTTAACTGTTATATCGAAATTCTCTCGTATGACAAGATGCTGGATGACGCCAAGAAGCGGAACCGTGCGTTCTTCGAGAAGCTGCAGATACCAATGCTTTGAGCGTGCCTTAGGCCGAGTCGCTGGGCGCCGACTGCGCGCCCGGACGCAAAACGCATCGCAAATCAGCACAGCACCAGAATAGCCCCCTCGCTTCGCACGCATCAGTGCCACGTAAAGCAACTGTCTCCGGTGGCTACGCCTGCAGAAAACTGAGGCCTCGCTGCTTCTGGTTGGCCTTGATACACCGCATGACGTCCGGGAGAAAGCGGCTTCGTTCGTGGAGTGCCGCGTCGCCGGGCCACGTCGGATGACTGAATCGCGGCCGGTCTGCGCGGAAGACCGTCAGTCTGCCGGCATAAAGTCAGCAAGGACGGACGCTACCTCGAGGTACCTGTCCTCGCGCCTGTCGGCATCGAATACCTTGATGCATCCTCCCCATGGTCCGTGGTCCGTGGTCCGTGGTCTGGGCGGCAATCGTGACGGTCTGCTCGCCGGCCTTCTGTAGCAGGAGCGCGAGGGTATGCCAAAATCACGGTCACGTCGCACATCGCAAGAAACAAATTTCAAGGTAATCAAGCATGCTGACTGGCGAAATCCGAAGCCAAATCAACGCCATCTGGGACTCGTTCTGGTCCGGTGGGATTTCAAATCCGCTGGAGGTGATGGAACAAGTCACTTACCTCCTGTTTATCCGCCGTCTCGACGAGATGCATGCGCTGGAAGAGCAGAAGGCCATCGTCACAGGCAGGCCTCAGGTCACCCGAATTTTTCCACACGGCAAGGACGAGAAAGGTCGGGAATACAGTGACCTTCGCTGGTCGCGGTTCAAGAATTTTGCAGCGCCGGAGATGTACACGGTCGTCGGCGAACATGTGTTTCCGTTCCTGCGTGTGCTGGGCGGCCAGGATACGACCTATGCGCATCACATGAGGGATGCACGCTTCACCATCCCGACACCGGGCCTGCTCGCCAAGGTCGTTGACATGCTCGACCATGTCCCGATGGACGACCTGGACACCAAGGGCGACGTCTATGAATACATGCTCGGCAAGATTGCGAGCGCGGGCCAAAATGGCCAGTTCCGCACACCGCGCCACATCATCAAGCTGATGGTTGCACTGACCGAGCCGAATGCCGATGATGTCATCTGCGACCCGGCCAGTGGCACCTGCGGTTTCCTGGTTGCAGCCAGTGAGTACCTGCGCAAAACGTATCCGAAACTACTAAACAATGCAGGTCGTCGCGAGCATTTCCACAACGGCATGTTCCACGGCTACGACTTCGACAACACCATGCTTCGCATCGGCAACATGAACATGGTGCTGCACGGGGTCGAGAATCCAGACATTCGGTACAAGGATTCGCTGGCGCAGGACCATGCCGGTGACGATGAGAAGTATTCGCTCATCCTCGCCAATCCCCCGTTCGCCGGCTCTCTGGACTACGAGAATACGGCCAAAGACCTGCTGGCCATCGTCAAGACGAAGAAGACGGAACTGCTTTTCTTGGCGCTGTTCCTGCGACTTTTGAAGCCAGGTGGCCGTGCTGCCGTCATCGTGCCGGACGGCGTGCTGTTCGGCGCATCGAAAGCCCACAAGGAACTACGTCGGACCATCGTCGAAGGCCAGAAACTCGACGGCGTGATTTCGCTGCCGGCGGGAGCATTCAAGCCGTACGCCGGTGTATCCACCGCCGTCCTATTGTTCACGAAGACCGATTCCGGTGGCACGGATAACGTCTGGTTCTATGACATGGAAGCCGACGGCTGGAGTCTCGATGACAAGCGTCAGCCGCTTCTCGACGAGGACAAGCTGGGCGTGGCGCCTACTCAGGTGCTGACCAAGGCGGAGCACGCCAAAAACAATCTCCCCGATGTGCTGGCACGCTGGAAGCAGAGGGATGGTGCTGAGCGGGAGCGTCCGCGTAGTGCCCAGAGCTTTGTAGTGCCCAAGGCGGACATCGCTGCACAAGGCTACGACCTGTCCATCAACCGGTACAAGGAAGTTGTACACGAGGAAGTTGAGCATCTGCCGCCGAAGGAAATTCTGGCGAAGCTGCGCGTGCTCGAGACCGAGATTCAGGCGGGAATGACTGAACTCGAGGAGATGCTCAAGTGAGGTCCAGGTGGAAGCGAGTTGCGTTGAATGACCTTGCCGAATCTGTTGATTATGGAGTAACTGCATCGGCAAATTCGGTAGAAGTTGGGCCAAAATTCTTGCGAATCACGGATATACAGAACGGCAATGTTGACTGGTCCGGTGTTCCTTACTGCGTATGTGAAGACGGGGAGAGGGTAGCGGCTCGATTGAAAGCGGGCGATATAGTCTTTGCTCGAACTGGTGCGACGACTGGCAAGAGCTATTTGATTGATAAGTGCCCTGAGGACGCGGTTTTTGCTTCGTATCTAATCCGCGTACGCTTGGGAAGTGGTGCTGACTCAAAGTTCGTGAGTCACTTTTTTGATACGCCGGACTATTGGGGGCAAATTTCGAAGGGGGCTCGTGGTGCCGCGCAACCAGGTGTGAATGCGACAACACTTCGCGCCTTACAAGTTCCCCTGCCGCCAATCGAAGAGCAACGCCGCATTGCAGCCATTCTTGACAAGGCCAACGAGTTGCGCGCACAACGGAAGGAAGCGCTCGCGCTGCTGGATAGCATGGCCCAGTCGATTTTTGTCGACATGTTTGGGAAACCAGAAAAACCGGCCGCTGGTGTTGAGGTCGTGCCACTAGCACAACTTTGCCATCGGATAACGGACGGCACTCATCAATCGCCGGAGTGGAGCGACTCAGGCGTGCCGTTCCTCTTCGTCAGTAATATCGTGTCTGGTGAGATTGATTTCGAGACGAAGAAATTCATCAATGATGCGACTCACCACGAGCTGACGCGCCGGTGTCCAATTGAATGCGGTGACGTGCTCTATTCAACCGTTGGTTCGTATGGGGTTCCGGCCGTTGTGCGCGAATCGAGAAAATTTGCATTCCAACGACACATCGCACACTTGAAGCCAAATCTCTCATTGCTAGACCCGGAATATTTATGTGCGATGTTGGCTTCTCCATCGTTAAAGCGGCAAGCTGACCAAGTTGCTCGTGGAGTGGCGCAGAAGACAATAAATTTGTCTGAGATTGGCAAATACATTGTACTCAAAGCTTCGATGCCGATGCAGCAGCAATTTTCGAATATAATCAGAAAAATTAACAAAGACAAGCGATTGGCATTGAGAGCTCTTGATGAGGCACACAATTTTTTTGCTTCATTACAAGGCCATGCTTTCCGGGGAGAACTATAAGTGAGCAACTTCGCCTTCCTCCAACCCGAGTGGTCCTTCCTCTATGAAGATGCACGCAAGGCGGAAGGCGCAGTCAATGACGACCCGCGGGTCGCCTGTATCTATGCCCGAAGATGCCTTGAGCTTGCCGTCGCTTGGCTGTATTCCCACGACAGTACCTTGAAGCAGCCGTACCAGGACACGCTCAGCGCCTACATTTACGAGGCCACGTTCCGCAACGGCGTTGGCCAAGCGGTGTTCACCAAGGCCCGGCTCATCAAGGACCTCGGCAACGAGGCCGCTCACAGCCAGAAAAAGCTCACTCAATCCGATGCGCTGAACGCGGTCCGTGAGCTTTTCCATTTCTGCTACTGGGTTGCACGAACCTATGGCCGTCGCTCACGGCCGGAGCCGGGCAAGTCGTTTTCCATTGAGCTGATTCCCGCCGCGTCGGCCGCGCCCCAGCAAACGCAGGCTCAGCTCCAGAAGCTGACCCAGGAGCTCCAGCAGCGCGACGACAACCTGTCAGCGCTACGTGCCGACCACGAGCAGACCAGGGCGGAACTGGAGCGACTACGGGCTGAGGTAGCTGCAGCCAAGGCAGCAAACACCGCCCAGCCGGACACCCACGACTATTCGGAAGCAGAAACCCGCAAGGCGTACATCGACCTCTTGCTGAAGGAGGCCGGCTGGCCGCTCGACCCGGCCAAAAACTCCGAGGTCGAGGTTATCGGCATGCCGAACGGGCAAGGTGTGGGTTACGCCGATTACGTGTTCTGGGGCGATGACGGCAAGCCCCTCATGGTCATCGAGGCCAAACGAACCACGAAGAGTGCCACGGTCGGCCAGCAACAGGTGAAGCACTACGCCGACTGTCTTGAGAAGATGTACGGGCAACGCCCCGTCATTTTCTACTCGAATGGCTACGAGCATTGGATGTGGGACGACCACTTCTATCCGCCACGCGAGGTACAGGGTTTCTACAAGAAGGACGAACTGGAACTCATGGTCCAGCGGCGGTCCAGTCGCAAGAAGCTGGGCGAGACGCTGATTGATGGGGACATCATCGAGCGCCACTACCAGACCCGCGCGGTCCGGCGCGTCGGGGAGACGTTCGAGAAAGAAAACCTGCGCAAATCCCTGCTCGTGATGGCGACCGGCTCGGGCAAGACGAGAACGGTCATTGCCCTCGCAGACGTGCTGATGCGGGCGAACTGGGCGAAGCGTATTCTCTTTCTGGCCGACCGCGTGGCGCTGGTTAACCAGGCTGTGAACGCCTTCAAGACACATCTTCCGTCTTCGTCGCCTGTTAACCTGGTGACCGAGAAGAACACAGATGGCCGGGTTTACGTGTCCACGTACCCGACCATGATGAAGCTCATCGACGAGGCTTTTGACGGCAACCGTCGCTTCGGCGCGGGCTACTTCGACTTGGTCATCATCGATGAGGCGCACCGCTCGGTGTACCAGAAGTACCGGGCGATTTTCCGGTACTTCGATTCGCTGCTCGTGGGGCTGACTGCCACCCCGCGCGACGAAATCGACAAGAACACCTATGGCCTGTTCGACCTCGAACCTGGTGTTCCAACCGACGCCTATGGCCTGGATGATGCCGTGGCCGAGGGGTATCTCGTCCCGCCCGTTGCCGTATCTGTTCCGCTCAAATTTCAGCGCCAGGGCATCAAATATAACGACCTGTCGGAGGTGGAAAAGGAGGAATGGGATGAAAAGGACTGGAACGACGAAGGCACGACGCCTGACGAGGTTGGCTCGGAAGACCTGAACAAATGGCTGTTCAACACCGATACCGTCGACAAGGCGCTCGAGGTGTTGATGCAACTGGGTCACAAGGTTGCTGGAGGTGACCGTCTTGGCAAGACCATCATCTTTGCCAAGAACAACGACCATGCCGACTTCATTGCCAAGCGGTTCGATGTGAACTATCCCCACTACAAAGGGAAGTTTGCCCGCGTGGTGACGTACAAAACCGAGTACGCCCAGTCGCTCATCGACGATTTCTCTGACAAGGACAAGGCACCTCATATCGCCATCTCCGTTGACATGCTGGATACGGGCATCGACGTGCCGGAGGTTGTGAACCTGGTGTTTTTCAAGGTCGTGCGCTCGAACACCAAGTTCTGGCAGATGCTGGGGCGTGGTACCCGTCTGTGCATGGACCTGTTTGGCCCCGGGCAGGACAAGAAGGACTTTTTCGTTTTCGATTTCTGCCAGAACCTCGAATTCTTTAGCCAGAACCCGAAGGTCTCGGAAGGCGCGACGGCCGAATCTCTCACAACCCGGCTGTTCAAGGCCCGGGTCGAGATGCTTGTTGAACTGGACAAGCGGCTCAAGGATGAGGCGGACGATGCCGCGGATGGTGAGCTGACCGTCGAGAAGCTGCGAGGTGACACGGCCACGCTGCTGCAGGAGCGGATTGCAGCAATGAATCTGGACAATTTTGTCGTTCGTCCACATCGGCAGTACGTCGAGCGCTATGCCGAGGAGAACGCATGGAAATCGCTCGGCGACGAGCAGGTTCACGAACTGAATGCTCACGTAGCCGCACTGCCGTCCGAGCAGGCCGACGAGGATGAGGAAGCTAAGCGCTTCGACATTCTGGTTCTACGAACCCAACTGGCCGTGCTGCAGGCTGCGCCCTCATTCGCAGGCCTTCGGGAGAAGATTCAGGCCATTGCCAGCGCGCTCGAAGAGCAGATGGCGATTCCGGCCATCAAGGCCGAAGCAGTACTTATTCAGGCAGTTGCTGGCGAGGAGTGGTGGCAGGACGTAACGGTTCCCATGCTGGAGACGGTACGGCGACGCCTTCGCGCACTGGTCAGATTGATTCCGAAAGGGCAGAAGCGGATTGTCTACACCAGTTTTGAGGACGAACTTGGCGACATCGGCTTCGTCGAGCTGCCCCAGGTGATGGCCGGACTGAATATGAACAAGTTCCGGGAGAAGGCCCGCCAGTTTCTCCGGGAGCATGAATCTCACCTCTCCTTGCAACGCCTGCGGCGGAACCAGCCGTTAACGCCGTCGGACCTTGAAGAACTGGAGCGCATGCTGGTGGAAGCAGGCGGCACGCCTGCGCTCATCAACGAAGCCAAAGAGAAGAGCCATGGTCTCGGCATCTTCATCCGTTCCCTGGTAGGCCTGGACCGGGAAGCCGCTGCTGCCGCCTTCAGTACCTTTATTCAGGATACGACGGCGACTGCGGACCAAATCGAATTCGTCGACCTGATTGTTCAGGAGCTAATACAGAACGGGGTCATGGAGGCCGGTCGGCTCTTCGAATCGCCATTCACCGACATCAACGCACAGGGGCCGTTCGGCGTGTTTCCTGAGGCGACAGTGACGCAGATAGTTCAGGTTCTGGCTGAAATTCGAGAGCGGGCTGCGGCTTGAGTCGATAAGTTTGCCGAGTGCACATCTGTACGACGGCCATGGGAGACTTGAGTGAATTTGCGCTCGGCGCGGAAGGGGCAAGGGCCTACGTTCTACTGGAATGAGTCGATTTTGATATTGTGCGTGTCGTGCAGAAATCTTAGCGTGCCTTAGGCAACGGTGTACCAGAGGTCAATTGTGACGGTAGGCTGAAAAAACGACGGCCACATCAATGAGGTGGCCGTCGTCGTTGCTACCGGGCTGCTTAACGAGAACGTATCAACTTAGGCTATCGAGGCGACTCCATCGATAAAAATCTCAGTGGATGCTTCCCAAAATCTCGCTTTATGGTTCCCGCTACAAACGCCTTCAGACGTCAATATTCCCCGCCCGCAACGCATTACTCTCGATAAACGCCCGCCGCGGCTCGACGTCATCCCCCATCAGCGTAGTAAAGATCCCATCCGCCGCAATCGCGTCTTCGATCTGCACACGCAGCAGACGCCGCACTGCCGGATCCATCGTCGTTTCCCACAGCTGCTCGGGGTTCATCTCGCCGAGCCCCTTATAGCGTTGTTTGGAGACGTTCCGCTCAGCATCCGCCAGCAGCCACTTCATCGCGCTCTTGAAGTCCGCGACGGCCATGCTGCGCTCACCGCGCTTGATGACCGCACCTTCCCCAATAAGCCCCTTGAACGTATTCGCGGTGGTCACGAGCTGCTGATAATCCGCCGTGTGCTGGAATTCCTGGTCGATGACCGAAACGCGCACGTTGCCGTGATGCGTGCGCTCGACATGCAACGCCCGCTGTTCGCGAACCGCGTCATACGAAGGCACAACCCGCACTTCGTTCTTCAGCGCCTCATCATGCAACGCAGCATGCAGCGCCTTAGCCGAGGCCTCGGTCGAAGCCTCGTTGGAGAGATCGATCACCACCCCATCCATGACGGCTTCCAGCGCCGCCGGGTCATACAACCGGCTCAACCGATCGATCACGCTCTGCGACAGTAGATACGACCGCGCCAACTCCCCGAGCGCATCCCCAGAAATCGCCGCCGCATTTTCACCCGGCACCAGCTCCGAGCCTTGCAGCGCCAACCGCAGCATATGCGCGTTGAGCTCCACGTCATCCTTCAGATACCGCTCGTCCTTGCCCGCCTTGATCTTGTAAAGCGGCGGCTGCGCGATATACACGTAGCCGCGCTCGATCATGTCCGGCATCTGGCGATACAGGAACGTGAGCAGCAGCGTCCGGATGTGCGCACCGTCGACGTCCGCGTCGGTCATGATGATGATGCGGTGATAGCGGAGCTTCTCGAGGTTGTAATCGTCCTTGCCGATCCCACAGCCAAGCGCAGTCACGAGCGTGACGATCTGCTCCGACGACAGCAGCTTGTCGTAGCGCGCCTTCTCGACGTTCAGCACCTTGCCGCGCAGCGGCAGGATCGCCTGGAACTTGCGATCACGCCCTTGCTTCGCCGACCCACCTGCCGAGTCACCCTCGACGATGTAGATTTCGCACTTAGCCGGATCCTTCTCCTGGCAGTCCGCGAGCTTGCCGGGCAGGCCAACGCCATCGAGCACGCCCTTGCGTCGCGTCATCTCACGCGCCTTCCGAGCAGCATCCCGCGCCCGAGCAGCTTCAACAATCTTCCCGCAAATGATCTTCGCGTCGATCGGCGTTTCGAGCAGGAACTCTTCCAGCGCCTTCGCCACAACTTCTTCAACCGGCGCACGAACCTCGGACGACACCAGCTTGTCCTTCGTCTGCGAGCTGAACTTCGGCTCCGGTACCTTCACGGACAGCACGCACGACAACCCTTCGCGCATGTCGTCGCCGGTCGTCTCGACCTTCGCCTTCTTCGCGATTTCGTTGTCGGTGATGTACTTGTTGATGACGCGCGTCATCGCGGCCCGCAGGCCGGTCAGGTGCGTGCCGCCGTCGCGCTGCGGAATGTTGTTCGTGAAGCACAGCACGTTCTCGTTGTAGCTGTCGTTCCACTGCATCGCGACCTCGACGCCCACGCCGTCCTTCTCGCCGTTCGCGAAGAACACGGTCGGGTGCAGGTTGGTCTTCGTCTTGTTGATGTACTCGACGAAGCCCTTCACACCGCCGGCGAACGCGAAATCGTCTTCCTTGCCCGAGCGCAGGTCGGTCAGACGAATTCGCACGCCGTTGTTCAGGAACGAAAGCTCACGCATCCGCTTCGCGAGGATGTCGTAGTGATACTCGACCGTGCCGAAAATGGTCGGATCGGCCATGAAGTGCACTTCGGTGCCGCGGTTTTCGGTGTCGCCGGTCACGAGCATCGGCGACACTTCCACGCCGTCCACCACCTCGACCACGCGATCCTGCGCGACGCCGCGATGGAACTCCATGAAACGCTTCTTGCCGTCGCGGCGCACGGTGAGGCGCAGCCAGCTCGACAGCGCGTTCACGCACGACACGCCCACGCCGTGCAGGCCGCCCGACACCTTGTAGCTGTTCTGGTCGAACTTGCCGCCGGCGTGCAGCTCGGTCATCACGATTTCCGCCGCGCTGCGCTTCGGCTCGTGCTTGTCGTTCATCTTCACGTCGGTCGGAATCCCGCGGCCGTTGTCGGTCACGGAAATCGAGTTGTCGGCGTGAATCGTCACGTGGATGTCGTTGCAGTACCCGGCCAACGCTTCGTCGATCGAGTTGTCGAGCACCTCGAACACGAGGTGGTGCAGACCGGTGCCGTCCGACGTGTCGCCGATGTACATCCCGGGGCGCTTGCGCACCGCTTCCAGACCTTCGAGGATCTGGATCGACGAGGCGCCGTAGCTGCTGTTATCGGGTTGCGAATTGTGCTGTTCACTCATGGATATCTTCCGGTTCTGCGGGGCCACTCTCGTGGCGGCGCGGTGCGTTTCAGCGAGGGAAATCGCCGGCCGCTCCAGTTTCCTGGCCCGCCCCAAGTGCCGAAAAGGCACTAAAAGGGCGGGTTGTCGGTTCGCCATAAAAACGCCAAAGGGGCTTGCCGCCCCCTGGTGTGTGTCGCGATGTCGAGCGCGTCAGATGCGCATCGGCATCACGACATACTTGAACTCGTCGTTCTCGGGCACGGTGATCAGCGCGCTCGAGCTGGCGTCGCCGAGGCTCACCTGCACGGTGTCGACCTTCAGGTTCGCGAGCACGTCGAGCAGATACGTGACGTTGAAGCCGATGTCGACGGTATCGCCCTGGTAGGCGATTTCGAGTTCTTCCTGCGCCTCTTCCTGATCGGCGTTGGTCGACATGATCTTCAGCTGGCCCGGCGCGATGATGCAGCGCACGCCCTTGAACTTGTCCGAGGTCAGGATGGCCGCGCGCTGCAGCGAACGCTGCAGTTCTTCACGGCCGATCTCGAACGTGTTCTTGTGCGCCTTCGGGATCACGCGCTGGAAGTCGGGGAACTTGCCCTCGACGAGTTTCGACACGAGCTCGACCTGGCCGAACGTGAACTTGGCCTGGGTTTGCGCGATGTCGATGGTGACGGTGTCGTCGATGTCTTCGAGCAGGCGCTGCAGCTCGAGAATCGTCTTGCGCGGCACGATGACTTCCTGGCGGCCGAACGTGCCGCCTTCGAGCTTCATCGACGAGAACGCGAGGCGGTGGCCGTCGGTGGCCACGGCCATCAGCTGGTCGCCGTCGACGACGAGCAGCATGCCGTTCAGGTAGTAGCGGATGTCCTGCTGCGCCATCGCGAAGTGCACCATGCCGAGCAGCTGGCGGAACGACTTCTGCGGGACGGTCAGCGTGGCGCCGAAATCCTTCGCCTGCGCGACGGTCGGGAACTCGTCGGCCGCCAGCGTCTGCAGCGCGAAGCGGCTCTTGCCCGATTGAACGGTGAGGCGCTTGTCGGCGAGCGACAGCGTGACCTGGCCGTCAGGCATCGCGCGCAGGATGTCGAGCAGCTTGCGGGCCGCGACGGTGGTCGCGACCTGGTCGCCGCCGACGCCGAAATCGGCGCGCGTGGTGATCTGCAGCTCCAGGTCGGTCGACAGGAATGAAACGTCCGGGCCGTTCTTGGTGATCAGCAGGTTGGCGAGGATCGGCAACGTATGGCGGCGTTCGACGATGCCGCTGACCGTTTGCAGCGGCCTGAGGAGGGTGTCTCGTTCGGTCTTGACCAGTTGCATAGAGTTCCTTCGTTGAGTAACGGCCTGCAGCGCAGCAGCCACGCAGCGCCCCGCCGGCCGGGCTCTTGGCCCGCCACCACCGGGGCGGTCAAACCAGTATTGTGCCTCAAAACCGAACCGCCCCCCTTAAATTGGGGCGGAGGCCGAATTATCAAGCGCGGCGCGCGCGCTCAGCCCTTCAGCGTCTGTTCCAGCACGTGCAGCTCGTGGTTGAGCTGCGCGTCCTTGCTGCGCTCGTCGGCGATCTTGCGCACCGCGTGCAGCACGGTGGTGTGATCGCGCCCGCCGAACAGCTCGCCGATTTCCGGCAGGCTCTTCTGCGTGAGTTCCTTCGCCAGGTACATCGCAATCTGCCGCGGCCGCGCGATGTTCGCGGGGCGCTTCTTCGAGTACATGTCGGCGACCTTGATGTTGTAGAAGTCGGCGACGGTCTTCTGGATGTTCTCGACCGAAATCTGCCGGTTCTGCACGGTCAGCAGGTCCTTCAGCGCTTCCTTGGTCAGCTCGATCGAGATCTCGCGGCCGTGGAACTTCGAATACGCGAGGATCTTGCGCAGCGCGCCTTCGAGCTCGCGCACGTTCGAGCGCAGATGCTTCGCGACGAAGAACGCGACGTCTTCCGACAAATTCACGCCTTCCGACTGCGCCTTGCGCATCAGGATCGCGACGCGCATTTCCAGCTCGGGCGGCTCGATCGCGACGGTGAGGCCCGAATCGAAGCGCGAGATCAGGCGATCGTCGATGCCCGAGATTTCCTTCGGATACGTGTCGCTGGTGATGATCACCTGCGCCTTGTTCGCGACGAGCGCCTCGAACGCGTAGAAGAATTCCTCTTGCGTGCGCGACTTGCCGGAGAAGAACTGGATATCGTCGATCAGCAGCAGGTCGAGCGAATGGTAGTAGCGCTTGAAGTCGTCGAACGCCTTGCGCTGGTACGCCTTCACCACGTCCGATACGTATTGCTCGGCGTGGATGTAGCGGATGCGCGCGCCGGCCTTGTCGAGCAGCAGCTGGTTGCCGATCGCGTGGATCAGGTGGGTCTTGCCGAGGCCGACGCCGCCGTACAGGAACAGCGGGTTGTACGAGATGCCGGGGTTGTCCGCGACCTGGATCGCGGCGGCGCGCGCGAGCTGGTTCGCCTTGCCGGTCACGAAGTTGTCGAACGTGAGCACCGGGTTCAGCTTCGAACGTTCGTACATCGAATCGGCTTCGCCACCGTTCGCGGGCGCGGCGCCGGGGCCCGGGCGCCACGTGCGGCGGCCGGCTGCGGCTTCGTGCGCGGGCAGGCTCGGCAGGTCGATGTCGGCGTCGTCGGCGTTCAGGTGGTGCGCGGCGGCCGCCGACGGCGTCATCGGCACGTCGGCCGGCGCGGCAGGCGCAACGGAAGCATTCGCGGTCAGGTTGGCGGCGATCGCGGCGACCGTCGCGGCCGGGCCGTTCGGGGTCAGCGGCGCACGTGGCGCGGCCGGCGCGGTGCCTGCCGCGGCGCTGCGCATGCCGGCCTTCGGATCGAGGACGAACTGGACTTCGATCGGCGTGTTCCAGAATTCACGGGCCAGATCGGAGATCCGGCCCGAAAACTGGCTCTTGACCCAGTCCAGCTTGAAGCGGTTCGGCGCGGCGATGGACAGCGTGTTCGCCGACGCATCGAAGGCCACCGGGGCCAAGGGTTTGATCCACGTCACGTACTGCTGGGGCGTCAGCTCGCGCTCCAGCAGTGCGGAACAGTGTTGCCAGAAATCGTTCATCAAGTAACTGTCGTTTTTTGCGTGCACAGCGCGGCTCGACGGCGCCCTTGTCGCAGTCGCGCAACAAGGCCCGAAGCGGTCGTGCGAGCGTGCCTCGGACGCCTGCGTCACAGTGTTGGAGGGGCAGGCGCGAGCCGAGGCGGCGTGCGGGATTCTTGGAGATAAGGCGAGATTCTAACGCCAAACGCGGCCACAGCGGGACTTATCCACAGGCTGGGTTTGTGGGTCGCGGGGCCGGATCGGCGCGGCCCGGCACAGGCGAGCGACTCCTAAAGTATTGACCGTCAAGAGAAAAACGGTTTAAATAGCGGGTTCCGCGAAAACCAATCCTGTATTCCCGGCGATTGCGTTCGCCCGAATGCCTCCGGTTAAGGGCACGCGGTCCCCTGAATTTCGACATTCTCGAACAAGTGAGAACATCATGAAACGTACTTACCAACCGTCCGTGACGCGCCGCAAGCGCACCCATGGCTTCCGTGTCCGCATGAAGACGGCAGGTGGCCGCAAGGTCATCAACGCTCGCCGCGCGAAGGGCCGCAAGCGCCTCGCCATCTAAGGCAGGTTGCGCGCTGTGTCCGCCGTCCGCAGTCCTGCGGAAGGTGCCGTCGAGCCGGGTGCGAATCCGTCGCAGACGAAAGCCGCCTTCCCGAAAGCTGCGCGACTTCTGAAAACGGATGAATTTTCATCCGTTTTTCGTTTGCGCCCCTGGCGGCGTTCCGCGCACTTCGTGATCTACGGCAAGCCGACCGGTCAGCCTGCACGCCTGGGGCTCGTCATCGGCAAGAAGTATGCGCCGCGTGCAGTAACACGTAACCTCGTGAAGCGGCTGGCGCGCGATCAGTTTCGCCTGCGCCGCGCCGAATTCGCCGGTTACGACCTGCTGCTGCGGCAGCACACGCGCTTCGACAAGAAAGCGCTGCCGAGCGCGGCTTCCGCCCCGCTCGCGGCGATGTGCGCGGCCGAGATCCGCGAACTGCTCGACAGGGCAGTCCGGGAAATCGCCCGCCGGGCGTCGAAGCCCGCGTCCGAGTGACGCATCCGTGCCCCGGTGCGGCGTTCGCGCCCGCCCGGCCGGTTTTGACGCGGCGTCGTACGGCGCCGCCCAAGGTATGAAAACGGTATTGATCGCCTTGCTGCGCTTCTACAAGGTTGCCGTGAGCCCGATGCTCGGCAACCGTTGCCGTTTTTATCCTTCCTGTTCGGATTACGCGCGCGAGGCAATCCAGTATCATGGCGCCGCGCGCGGCACGTATCTCGCCGTCAGGCGCGTGTGCCGATGCCACCCGTTTTCCGCGGGCGGCGTCGACCTCGTCCCGCCGCCCAACTCCGACACTCGCGCTCGCGGCGAAGCCGACGCGCGGTCCCATCGACTCTGAGACAACGCATGGATATCAAACGCACCGTCCTATGGGTGATCTTCTTCATGTCAGCTGTCATGCTGTACGACAACTGGCAGCGGGACCATGGACGCCCGTCGATGTTCTTCCCGAGCGCCACGCACACGGCCCCGGCCGCTGCCGGCGGCGCATCGGGCACGAGCGCGACGACCGCAGGTGACGCGCCTGCCGCTGCAGCCGGCGCCGCACCGTCGACGACGGCCCCGGCCGCGCAGGCGCAGCTCGTGAAGTTCTCGACCGACGTGTACGACGGCGAAATCGACACGCGCGGCGGCACGCTCGCGAAGCTGACGCTGAAGAAGCAGGGCGACGGCAAGCAGCCCGATCTGTACATCACGCTGTTTGACCACACGGCCGGCCACACGTATCTCGCACGCACGGGCCTCGTTGGCGGTGATTTCCCGAATCACACCGACGTCTACACGCAGATTAATGCGGGTCCGACGTCGCTCGAAGGCGACCAGAACACACTGAAGCTGTCGTTCGAGTCGCCGGTGAAGGGCGGCGTGAAGGTGATCAAGACCTACACGTTCACGCGCGGCAGCTACGTGATCGGCGTCGACACCAAGATCGACAACGTCGGTACGGCGCCCGTCACGCCGAGGCTCTACATGGAGCTCGTCCGCGACAACACGCCGGTCGAGACGCCGATGTTCTCGCATACGTTCCTCGGGCCGGCGGTCTATACGGATGCGAAGCACTTTCAGAAGATCGACTTCAGCGATCTCGACAAGAACAAGGCGAACTTCGAGACCTCTGCCGACAATGGCTGGATCGCGATGGTGCAGCACTACTTCGCGTCGGCGTGGATTCCGCAACAAGGCGCGAAGCGCGACATCTACGCGAAGAAGTTTGATGGGTCGCTCTACCGCATCGGTGTGGAGCAGCCGATCGCCGCGATCGCCCCGGGCCAGTCGGCCGACGTGCAGGCGCGCCTGTTCGCCGGTCCGGAAGAAGAGCGCATGCTCGAAGGCATCGCGCCGGGCCTGGAGCTCGTGAAGGACTACGGCTGGGTGACGATCATCGCGAAGCCGCTGTTCTGGCTGCTCGAGAAGATCCACGGCTATGTCGGCAACTGGGGCTGGGCGATCGTGCTGCTGACGGTGCTGATCAAGGCCGTGTTCTTCCCGCTGTCCGCCGCGAGCTACAAGTCGATGGCGCGCATGAAGGAAATCACGCCGCGCATGCAGGCGCTGCGCGAACGCTTCAAGAGCGATCCGCAGAAGATGAACGCCGCGCTGATGGAGCTGTACAAGACCGAGAAGGTCAATCCGTTCGGCGGCTGCCTGCCGGTCGTGATCCAGATCCCGGTGTTCATCTCGCTGTACTGGGTGCTGCTCGCATCGGTCGAAATGCGCGGCGCGCCGTGGATTCTGTGGATTCACGACCTGTCGCAGCGCGATCCGTTCTTCATCCTGCCGGTGCTGATGGCCGTGTCGATGTTCGTGCAGACGAGCCTGAACCCGACGCCGCCGGACCCGGTCCAGGCGAAGATGATGAAGTTCATGCCGATCGCGTTCTCGGTGATGTTCTTCTTCTTCCCGGCTGGTCTCGTGCTGTACTACGTGGTGAACAACGTGCTGTCGATCGCGCAGCAGTACTACATCACGCGCAAGCTCGGCGGCGTCAAGAAGAAGCCGGCCTGACGTTCGTTGCATTCGCGGGTGGCCAGCCGCCCGCGATGCGCGCAAAAAAGCCGCATGGTTCGTGACCATGCGGCTTTTTGTTTTCCTGGCGTTTTCCCGGCGACGACGGCGGCGGCGCGTGCGGTTGCTGCGGCTCAGGCCTTCTTCGCTTCGAGTTTCGGATCGCCGTAGAACTGTTCGACCAGTTCCTGCACGAGGTAGCGCTGGTGCGGCGACAACGCCTCGATCTTCGATGCGAGTTCGATCGTCTCGGGCGTGGGCGGATAGCGTTCGTCGCGCGGCAGCGGTTGCGGCGTCGGATGTTCGATCACGCTCGGCGACGGCCCGTAATGCAGCCAGTGCACTTCGACGCGCAACCATTCGGCGAGCGTTTCGAGTTTGTCCGACGTCGGGATCGTGCGGCCCGTCAGCCATTTGTGCGCGGTTTGCGGCGAAACGGGGTGCGTTCCGCGGTGACGCAGATTGAATCGGTTCGCCAGCTCCGTCGCGCCGGTGACCTTCTCCGGGCTGCGCCGCAGGGCGAATTTCAGGCGTTCCGAGAACGCGGCTTTTTCTTCGGATGTCGGCATGGGGAGATTGTGCAATTCCATCGCTGCGTCCCAGACAACCATATGGGATAAACGTATCTCGTTCGGACGAATCCCCCCTTGATCAGGATGGGGAATGAAATTGAGGGACGCGGTGCCAAGCCCCTCCGGCACGCATACTCGTCCGAAATGGCCGCACCGTCACGACGCCGGACTAATACTCTGCTTATCCCCGGCGGGATAAATTCGGGCGAGTCCGAATCCGGCGTCGCGGCCGGTGGCGTGTGAGCCGGCACGCTACAATGCCGGCGTTCCGATGCCCGAACTGTTGCGCGGGCGCACCATTGACCCGCTGATTACCCGATTTCTCTGATTCCTTCGATTCCCATGCTCGCTACCGATTCCGATCCGATCGTCGCCATTGCCACCGCTGCCGGCCGGGGTGGCATCGGGGTCGTCCGCGTGTCGTTCGGGCGCGGCGGCGAGGCGGCCGCGCTGCCGCTGATCGACGCGTTGTGCGGGCAAAAGCTCGCGCCGCGTCATGCGAGCTACGTGCCGTTCCTCGACTCGCATGGAGCGCCGCTCGACCGCGGGATCGCGCTGTATTTCCCGGCGCCGCATTCGTACACCGGCGAGCACGTGCTCGAGTTGCAGGGGCATGGCGGGCCGATCGTGATGCAGCTGCTGCTGCAGCGCTGCCTGGATGCGGGGCGCGGCTTCGGGCTGCGGCTGGCGGAGCCGGGCGAGTTCACGCGACGCGCGTTCCTGAACGACAAGCTCGATCTCGCGCAGGCCGAGGCCGTCGCCGACCTGATCGAGGCGAGCACCGAGGCGGCCGCGCGCTCGGCCGGGCGTTCGCTCGACGGTGCGTTCTCGCGGCAGATTCACGCGCTCGTCGATGACGTGATCACGCTGCGGATGCTGGTGGAGGCGACGCTCGATTTTCCGGAGGAGGAAATCGACTTCCTCGAAGCGGCCGACGCGCGCGGCAAGCTCGCGAAGATCCGCGCGCAGCTCGCGCACGTGCTCGGCGATGCGCGGCAGGGCGCGCTGTTGCGCGAAGGGCTGTCGGTCGTGCTCGCGGGGCAGCCGAACGTCGGCAAGTCGTCGCTGCTGAATGCGCTGGCGGGCGCCGAGCTGGCGATCGTCACGCCGATCGCCGGCACGACGCGCGACAAGGTCGCGCAGACGATCCAGGTCGAGGGGATTCCGCTGCACATCATCGATACGGCCGGGCTGCGCGAGACGGAGGACGAAGTCGAACGGATCGGCATTGCGCGCACGTGGAGCGAGATCGAGCGCGCGGACGTCGTGCTGCATCTGCTCGATTCGCGCACGGGGATGACGGCGGACGACGAAACGATCGCCGCGCGGTTTCCGGCCGGCGTGCCGGTGGTGCGCGTGCTGAACAAGACGGATCTGACCGGCGTGCCGGCGTGCGTCGAGCATCCGGCGGCGGAAGGCGATCTGACCGAGGTCCACCTGTCGGCGAAGCGCGGTGACGGGATCGACATGCTGCGCGCGGAGTTGTTGCGGATTGCGGGATGGCAGGCGGGGGCCGAAGGCGTCTATCTGGCGCGCGAGCGGCATCTGATCGCGCTGCGGGCCGCGCAGGAACATCTCGCGCAGGCGGCGGATCACGCCGAGCAGCGGGCGCAGTCGCTCGATCTGTTTGCCGAAGAGCTGCGGCTCGCGCAGGAGCAGCTCAATGCGATTACCGGGGAGTTCACGTCGGATGATCTGCTGGGGGTGATTTTCAGCAGGTTTTGTATCGGGAAGTGAGAGGGCACTGAGCCGTACGTTGCCGCTGCCAGCGGCGTGCCATCGAGTACGAACGGCATGGGCGCTCACGCATCGTCATGGCCGGATGCTGAAACGAATTCAAACATCCGGAATGGTGACGCAGTGCTCGGCCGGAGGGCATCAATCCCAATGACGATGATGATGGTAATACCCACCCCCACCGTAATACCCGCCACCATCAGGCACGACGATACAGCCGCTCAACAACACGGCGACGCCGGCAATCAGCAAAAGGGCCTTCTTCATCGCGTTCACCTGCTTGGGTTCAATATGAAACCCAGCATAGCGAGCGGCCCCGGCCCAGGCTGTAAGCGATCGTATCCCCGCGCCGCAATCCGTAACGGCGGATTATTCCGGTCACAATGACCGTAACAATTCGCCAAACAGCAGACGTTTCAAGCGACGACGACCCGGTTTCGCCCCGTATCCTTCGCACGATACAGCGCGGCATCGGCGGCTTCGATCAACGCGTCGGGGGTCGACAGATCGTCGGCCGACACGGTCGCGCAGCCGACGCTGACGCTCACGCGCCCGGCCGGCGAGTCGGGCATCGCGAGGTCGAGCCGCAGCACGGCGTCGCGCACTTCGTCGGCCACCACCCGCGCACCGCGCGCGCCGGTGTTCGGCAGCACGATGGCAAACTCCTCGCCGCCGTAACGCGCGACGATGTCGGCCGGCCGCCGTACCGCGCCGGCCAGCGCATTCGCGACGGCGATCAGGCACGCATCGCCCTTCACATGACCGAACGCGTCGTTGTACGCCTTGAAGCGGTCGACGTCGACCATCAGCAGCGACAGCGGTTCGCCCTGCCGCCGCGCCTGCAGGAACAGCGTATGGAAATGGTCGTTGAAGTGGCTGCGGTTGAACGCGCCGGTGAGTCCATCGCGCGCGGAAGAGCGGATCAGCGTCGCGTGCGCTTCGAACAACTGCTGATACAGCATCGTCACTTCCCACGCGAGCACGCACACGAGCACGCCGGGCGTGAACATGCTGAACACGCGCGCGACATACCAGCCGACCGTGAAGCGGTTGGTGGACAGCAGGTTCAGCGTCGTATCGGTGAGGCAGGCGAGCACCGCGATCGCGAGCCACAGGTCGAGCGTCGTGCGCAGCCGGCCCGTGACCAGCACGGCCACGAGCGCGAGCACGTTGAGGACCCACACGACGAGCGCGATGCCGCTGACGGGCAGCACGGCTGTGTCGCGGGGCGGGTGGAATGCCGGTGGCAGCGACACGTTCAGCGCGAGCGCACACAGGAGCGCCGCCGCGACGGCCGGCCCGCCGACGAGCGCGACGGTCCAGCGGCGCGTCTCTTTCGCGCCGACCGGGGCGCGCGTCAGCCGCTCGCGTGCGACCAGCGCGGCCATCACGAAGCACGGAAAGCCAGCATGCCAGAAGACCCACATCCATGCGGCGCTTTGCGGGCGCGCGCCGAGCAGGCCGTGCGGGGCGAACACGCCGGGGAAGGTGAGCAGCTGCAGCGCGACGGCGAGCGCGGTGAACGCATAGGCGCCGCCGAGCGCACCGAGCACGGGCTGGCGCGTCACGGTGAACTGCGCGCCGAGGAAGAACGCGGCGATGCTCGCGGTCGTGAATACGGTGAGCGCGCACATCGGCATGAAGGGCTCGACGGGCGGCAGCGCGACGTTCGCATGCGGCGCGGCGATCCCGAGCGTGAGCAGGATGACAAGCGCCGTCAGCGCGCCGAACCACAGCTGACGTTGCGTCGTGTGCTGGATCAGGATGCCTTCCATGGAGTCCCCCGGACACGCGTGCGACGCACCCGATCTTGCGCCGGGCGGCACGCTTGCCGATCGCGGCGCGACCGGTGCGGCCCGATCCTATCGCGTTATTGGTCGGCGCTCAAATGCCGAGCCCCGGGCCGAAGTTGCCGGCGACCCAGCGCGTGACGGCGTCGACGTCCGCGTAGTCCTGTTCGGGCAGGCCGTCGAGCATCGACAGCACTTCGTTGCTGGCGCCGGCGTCGCGCGCGGCATCGACGATCGCATCCTTGTTCGCCGGATAGCGGACGGCCGCCAGGACATCGGCGATCTGCAGGTCGATCGTTTCGTTCGGGATATCGTGCGGAGGAATGGTGGGCTTGTCGTTCACGTCGGCGTCTCGCGGGTAGGGCGGGAATCGGATCGAAGCGCAAGGGCCGTGCCCGGCATGTTACGCGGCCCGCGCTGCCTCGGCCGGCGCGGGTTGCGGATGGCGACGATCGACGTCAATGCCCGCGTCGCACGCGGCGCCACGGATGCTTCCAGTCGATGTGCGGTGCGTTCTCGTCGCGCGGATGCTGGCGACGGTGCTCCTGCCAGAGTTCGTCGGAAAACAGCGCAGCCACAATGACGAGCGGCAGCACGAGGAAAATTCCGAGGATGACTTGCTCGACCACGATAGCCTCCTTGCGGTGGCAGGAACCCTTGCTCCCATTCTAGGCTCTGAACTCCGCCCGCGTTCAATTTCTTACAGTGCGAAACGGGCCCGAACGCGGCCGCGCCGCGCGGGCGTTCCGCACGTGCGCCGGCCTCAAAAAGGACATGAACATGCAACTCCAGAACGATACCAACACGCTCGCGCTGCGGCCGCTGGAGCGCCAGGACCTGCGCTTCGTCCACGAACTCAACAACGACGCGAAGATCATGCGTTACTGGTTCGAGGAGCCGTACGAAACCTTCTCGGAACTGTCGCAGCTGTACGACCGCCACGTGCACGACCAGCGCGAGCGCCGTTTCGTCGCGGTCGATGCGCAGGACGAACTGGTCGGCCTCGTCGAGCTGATCGAGCTCGACTACATCCACCGCCGCGGCGAGTTCCAGATCATCATCGCGCCGCAGCGCCAGGGGCGCGGCTATGCGGGCCAGGCGACGCGCCTCGCGATCGAATACGCGTTCAAGGTGCTGAACATGCGCAAGCTGTACCTGATCGTCGATACGTCGAACGCGGCGGCGATCCACGTGTACGAGAAATGCGGATTCCAGCACGAGGCCGAATTGAAGGAAGAATTTTTCGGGAATGGCGCGTATCACAACGCTTATCGGATGTGCATCTTCCAACGCGATTATTTCGAGCGGCAGCAAACCGCCTGAATAAAGCAGGGTAAACACCACACCGGTAAAAGCGCTTGCGACGAGGCTTCGCGAGCGCCGAATACAGGCGGGAACTACGGATAAATACGGATACGCTTATACCTGGCATTTTTCTTGTATCAGGTATTTGCGATTCCGCGCTGCGGTAAAGTCGAATCGTTTCGGATGACTTTATGTGCATCGCATCAAAATGATCCGGATAGCGAAATGGATTATCCAAACCGTTCAATCGCCGCATTGTAACTTTGCTGAAAGCGTTGCCTGGTAACGCTCTCCGCCCGGCGGCGCGGGCCGATGCGCAGTTTGGCAGCGCTTGCCGAGGGTGCCGATTGCGCGAAAAGCAGCCTGCGCACGGGGTGCGACAATCCGCCGCCATTGCGGTCGCACAACAAATGTGCTTGCTATCGTTTACCGGTCTTCTAAAGTGAAAAACGCGGGTTCACGATCACCTTTAAACACATAGCTAACCCGGCCTGGTGCCCGCAAGCCTGGAGACAGAACATGATCAAGCGTACCGGTGTCCTTTTTGCCCTTGTCGGCGCATTTTGCGCTGTGTCGATTGCCCAGGCCGGCGGCGATTCGGCCGTCAAGCCGAAGCAGGAAATCCAGCTGACGAAGAACGCATGGGGCTGCCTGTCGAAAGACAATCTGGATTCCGTACTGAATCACGAACGTGACGGCAAGTCGCAGGCGAAGCAGCAGTACTTCGACGACTTCCGCTGTCTGTCGGTGCCGGAAGGCCAGCGTTTCCGCGTGGTGTCGGTCGATCAGGGCGACGTGCAGTTCGTCAGCGCCGACAACAGCGACCAGCAAGGCCTCTGGACCGATTCGCGCTTCGTCAAGCAGTAAGCGTCCCTTCATCGCGCTGTCGCACGACGCGCGAGCGCGCCGGCTCGACCAGCCGGCGGCGCGAACCGATCACGGCCCGGCGCCTGCCGGGCCGTTGCGCTGTGGATTGCGCATCACGCACGCCGGACGGCGCGCATTCGGTATCATCACGGCCCGACCGAACCGAATGCCCGCCCGGGCCGTATCCGCATGGCGCTGAAATCCACGATCTACAAAGCCGAACTGCAAATCGCCGACATGGATCGGCATTACTACGCCGATCATGCGCTGACGGTGGCGCGCCATCCGTCGGAAACCGACGACCGGATGATGGTGCGCATCGTCGCGTTCGCGCTGTTCGCGCACGAGCGGCTCGAATTCTGCAAGGGGCTGTCGGACGTCGACGAGCCCGACCTGTGGCAGAAGGATCTGACGGGCGCGATCGACGTGTGGATCGAGGCCGGCCAGCCCGACGAACGGCGCATCTCGAAGGCGGCCGGCCGCGCCGGGCAGGTCACGGTGATCGCCTATGGCGGCAAGACGTCGGATATCTGGTGGCAGGGCGTGCGCAGCAAGGTCGAACGGCTGCGCAACGTGCAGGTGCTGTCGCTCGCCGACGGCGTCGCGGCCGCGCTCGGGCGGCTCGCGGCGCGCACGATGCGCCTGCAATGTACGGTGCAGGACGGCACCGCGTGGATCTCGAGCGCCGACCACGATCCGGTCGCGGTCGAGTGGACGGTGCTGAAGGCGCGCGAGGGCGCATAAGGGTCCGTACGGGCCCGTCAGGGCCCGCGCGCCGGCCGCGTTCAGCCGAGCGCGGCCGGCGGCCCCTTGAATTCGACCATGTTGCCTTCGGGATCGAACAGGTAGATCGACGGCCCGTAGCCGCCGGCGCCGTAGCGCTCGGCCGGCGCGCCGGGCCGCGCGCCATGCGCGGCGAAATGGGCGATCAGTGCGTCGGGATCGAACGGCTCGACGCGCAGGCACAGATGATCGAGGTTGCGCCCGGTGCCGGGCGGGCCGCTGTCGGGCCGGTCGATCGGGCCGCCAACCGTCAGCAGGTCGATCAGCGCGTCGCCGGCGCGCAGTTGCACGAGGCCCAAGTCGGGCTGTTCCTTCTCCACATGACAACCGACGGCATCGCAGTAAAAGCGCGTCATTGCCGCCATGTCGGTCACGCGCAGCACGATGTGATCGATTCCGCGGATGGTAGGCTTCATGGGCGGGGACTCCTTCGCAGTCGACGAGCATCGAGTGTAGACGCATCGCGCCTGCGCTGCCGCTCGGAACGCGGCACAATCGACGGACGAAAAAAAGCCCGTTCACGCAGAGCGGAACGGGCTTAATCCATATCAGGAGGAGACATGGAGGAGACAGTTCCAACTATACACACGGCGATGGTGCGACGCAATATTCCGATTGCAAAAAAACGTCAGGACGGCGATTTGTCGCATCCGCACTGCAGCAAAACGGTGACGGGACGATGACGAAAACGGCGCTGGAGCAGCCGCCGCGCGCGTTTCGTCGGATTTGATCTTTAACGATGCGACCCCCGGCTCGCCGGCACGAATCACAGAGCAAGATTCGGGGCGCGACGGCATGTGTCGATGGCTAGAGTAGGCACCATCTACACTAGAGAGTGCGAGGTTCAGATGAAAACCGCCTATCCGACCGACGATGCCCGCTGGGGCGCCGTGACCGAGCGCGATCCGCATGCGGACGGCGCGTTCTTCTATGCCGTCAGCACGACCGGCGTGTTCTGCCGCCCGACCTGCGCGTCGCGGCAGCCGCGCCGCGAGAACGTGTCCTTTTTCGCCGATCCGGCGGCCGCGCGCGCGGCCGGCTTCCGGCCCTGCAAGCGTTGCCAGCCGGAAGGGCTGCCGCGCGAGCTGGAAATCGTCAATCGTGCATGCGCGGTGCTCGACGCGCACGCCGAGCGGCTCACGCTGCAGCAGTTGAGCGACGCCGTGCACGTGAGCCCGTTCCACTTGCAGCGGCTCTTCAAACGTGTGGTCGGCGTGTCGCCGCGGCAGTACCAGGCCGCGCAGCGCGGCGCCGCGTTGCGGCAGGCGCTGCAAAGCGGGCAGCCGGTCACGCAGGCAGCCGTCGACGCGGGGTTCAACTCGCCGTCGCGGCTCTATGCGTCGGTGCCGCGCGAGTTGGGGATGGCGCCGTCCGCGTTCCGCCGCCAGGGCGCCGGCCTGCGGATCGACTATGCGACCGCGTCGACGTCGCTCGGCACGGTGCTCGTTGCCGCCACCGAACAGGGCATCTGCCGGATCGCATTCGGCGACGACGCGGCGTCGCTCGTCGGCGAGCTGAACGACACGTTCGCACGCGCCGAACTGGTTGAAGCGTCGGCCCGGCTCGCGCCGTTCGTCACGCAGATCCGCGCGTACCTCGACGGCACGCGGCAGGCGTTCGACCTGCCGCTCGACATCGCGCCGACCGCGTTCCAGCAGCGCGTGTGGGAAGCGCTGACGCATATCCCGTACGGTGAAACGCGCAGCTATTCGGAGATCGCCGAGGCGCTCGGTTCGCCGCGCGCGGTGCGGGCGGTCGCGTCCGCGTGCGCGTCGAATCCGGTCGCGCTCGCGATTCCGTGCCACCGCGTCGTGCAGAAGGGCGGCGCGCTCGCCGGCTATCGCTGGGGCGTGCGCCGCAAGGCGACGCTGCTCGCGGCCGAGGCGCGCCATGTTCACCACGATGAAGCCGAAGCCGAGACGGAGGGCAGTGCGGTTTGAGCATCGAGAAAACAACGATTACCTCCCTCGCGGACGGCGGCCCTGTGCCGCCGTCCGCGCAGATGGAACTGCGCTACAAGGCGCCGTACGACTGGGCGCGCGTGCTGCGCTTCTTCAGCGGGCGCGCGATTCCCGGTGTCGAGCAGGTCGCGGACGGCGTGTATCGCCGCATCGTCGATCTGCACGGCGATGCGGGCCGGCTCACCGTCACGAAACATCCGCGCAAGCATTGCCTGATCGCGACCGTCGAAGGGGCGGTCGCGCGTCACGTCGACGATGCGTTCGCCGCACGCGTCGCGACGATGTTCGACCTTGGTGCCGATCCGGCCGCGATCGGCGGCGGCCTCGCGCGCGATCCGTGGTTCGCGCCGCTCGTCGCGGCCGCGCCGGGGCTGCGCGTGCCGGGTGCGTGGTCGGGGTTCGAGCTGGCCGTGCGCGCGATCGTCGGCCAGCAGGTGAGCGTGAAGGCCGCGACGACGATCGTCGGCCGGCTCGTCGAACGGGCCGGCGAACGCGTGATTCATGAAGACGACGGCGCGCCCGCGTGGCGGTTCCCGACACCCGACGCGCTGGCCGCGTGCGATCTCGACAAGATCGGGATGCCCGGCAAGCGCGTGGCCGCGCTGACCGGCGTGGCGCGCGCGGTGGCGGCCGGCGACGTGCCGGTCGATCGTGCGCATGCCGATCTCGCGACGCTGCGCAGCGCGTGGCTCGATCTGCCCGGCATCGGCCCATGGACCGTCGAATACATCGCGATGCGCGCATGGCGCGACCCGGACGCGTGGCCGGCATCCGATCTCGTGCTGATGCAGTCGATCGCCGCGCGCGACCCGGCGCTCGACCGGCTCGCCAGCCAGAAGCACCGCACCGAAGGCTGGCGGCCGTGGCGTGCGTATGCGGCGCTGCATCTGTGGAACGAAGTGGCCGACCGGGCAGGCGGCGCGCGCGGCGGGTAATCGCGGCGCGGCCGGGTGCGACCGCAAGGAGGCGGCGCCGCAATCCGTCGCGCACGCGGTGCCGGCATGCGGCAAGCGCCGGGGCGTGACGCGGCGCCGTCACGGCGCTTCCGCCCCCTCCGGTGCCGGCCGAATGTAGCGCGTGCGATGCCTGCGCACGCGTCGTTTCGCGATCGATCCAGCGGCAAGGTTGCACCTGCCGCCACCCGTTCGCCATTCACATTCCATCCGACGAATTGCGGTGACCGCCGTGCCGATCAGCTTCGTCGGGAACCGGTGATACGGACCGGGACTGCCGCGCCCGCCCCGCCCGATCACCCGCTCAGGCCCGTGCGCCGTGCCCGGAGCCACCTCAAGCGCGGCTTCCGGCGAGATGTTAAAGTGCCCGCTACCAACGAAGCGACCAACAATCCAGCCGGCCGCGCGCGGCGTTCTGCGCGCGGCCGTCACGCACTTGCGTCTCCATGTCGAACACCATGACTCACCGCCAGTCCGAACTGCTGCTGAAACGCCTCGACGCGCTGAGCTCGGGCCCGACGCGGCAGCATCTGCCCGACGGCCTGCGCGGCATCGAGAAGGAAAGCCTGCGCGTGACGCGCGACGGGATGATCGCGTTCACGCCGCATCCGCGCGCGCTCGGTTCGGCGCTCACGCATCCGGCGCTGACGACCGACTATTCCGAAGCGCTGATCGAACTGATCACGCCCGCGGAGCGCGACGCCGCGCTCACGCTCGAACGCCTCGACGATCTGCATCGCTACGTCTATGCATCGCTTGGCGACGAGATCCTGTGGAACGATTCGATGCCCGGCCTGCTGCCGGCCGACGACCAGATCCCGATCGCCAACTACGGCACGTCGAACATCGGCCGCCTGAAGACGGTGTACCGCCGCGGCCTCGCGTATCGCTATGGCCGCACGATGCAGTGCATCGCCGGCATCCACTACAACTACTCGTTGCACGAGGAAGTGTGGCGGCGCCTGCATGAGGAAGAAGGGTCGACGGCGACGCTCGTCGATTACCAGTCGGAACGCTATCTCGCGCAGATCCGCAACTTCCGCCGCCGCAGCTGGCTGCTGATGTATCTGTTCGGCGCGTCGCCGGTGCTCGACACGAAGTTCCTGCGCGGCAAGCCGCACAAGCTCGACACGTTCGACGCCGATACGCTGTACCGGCCGTATGCGACCAGCCTGCGCATGAGCGATCTCGGCTACTCGAACACGACGGCCCAGGCCGCGCTGCACGTCGACTACAACACGCTGCCGGGCTATCTCGACGCGCTGTCGAAGGCCGTGAGCGAGCCGTATCCGGCGTACGAGGCGATCGGCACGCATCGCGACGGCGAGTGGATCCAGATCAACACGAACGTGCTGCAGATCGAGAACGAGTTCTACTCGACGATCCGGCCGAAGCGCGTCACGTATTCGGGCGAGCGGCCGCTGCATGCGCTTGCGTCGCGCGGCGTGCAGTACATCGAAGTGCGCTGCCTCGACATCGACCCGTTCGAGCCGACCGGCATCGCGCTGGAGACCGCGCGCTTCATCGACGCGTTCCTGCTCGCCTGCGCGCTCGACGACAGCGCGCCGCTCGACTGCGATGCGTACAAGGAAGCGAACGCGAACTTCGGCAGCGTGACGCTGGACGGCCGCAAGCCGGGGCTCGCGCTGACGCGCGAAGGTCGATCGGTCACGCTGCAGCAGTGGGCCGATGAACTGATGGCCGATATCGAAATCGTCGGTCGCCGGCTCGACGAAATCCGCGGCGGCGACGAACATGCGCGCGCGATCGCCGCGCAGCGCGAGAAGCTCGCCGATCCGGAGCGCACGCCGTCGGCGCGCGTGCTGCGTACGATGCGCGAGAACGGCCAGTCGTTCCTCGCCTTCGGGCTCGCGCAGAGCGAAGCGCATGCCGCGCATTTCCGCGCGCATCCGCCGTCGGCCGAGACGCTGCACACCGAGCAGGCGCTTGCCGCCAAGTCGCTGGCCGAGCAGGCCGAGCTCGAAGCGAAGGAGGCCGGATCGTTCGACGCATTCGTCGCCGCCTATCGCGCCTATACGCTGAACCGCTTCAGCGTGTGACGATCGCGCGTGCGGCCGGCGCAGCGTGTGCCGTGCCGCTGCCGTGCGATCCATCTGGTTCCGTCGGTGAGCCGGTCAGTGATGCGCATACGTGCCGCGATCGACCGCGTGCGGCAGCGCCGGCTTGCCTGATTCTCCGGTCGCCCGGCCGTCGCTGCCGTAACCGGCAACGTCACCTTCACCGCGCGCCTGCGCGGCACGCTGCATGACCGCCTGCATGTTCCGCGGAAAGTCGGGACTGCTTGCGAGGCTCGTCCGGTAGCCTACGGCCTCCAGTTCCACGAGTTCCTGGCGGACTTGCGCGCGGGTGAGCGTCGACGCGGCTTGCGCGTGAGCGGCGAACGCCGCGCCGATCAGCACGAACGCGCATGCCGCGTGTTTCATCGTCTTCATCGTGTGTGCTCCGTGAGGTTCCGGTGCCGCGCCATCGCCGGCGCGGCCGGAAACGATGCAGCCAGTCTAGGCTTCGGAGGCCAAACGAAACATCCTCGTGGCTGGCAGTCACCTTTTCCGGCCGCGACGGGTTTCCTGTCGAACGCGCCAGCCGCACGCCATCTGCCGGCCAGCGTGCGGCGGCCGGTTCGCACCGGCTCGCCCGCATCGGGCTTCTCCCCCTTGTACAAGCGCGTCGCGCCTCCTAACCTCTTTTAAGCGACCGATCGGTTGGCCGCGCAACGTCGTTGCGTACGCAAGCGCCTGATCGTGGCCGTGACTGCAGGACATCGCCTTGACCCGAACCCGGCGCATCGAGATGCGAACCCGGGTCGACTCTGGAGACACGATGAATCCCACCGACGCCCTACCGCCCGGCATCGTCTTCGCGCAACCGTTGACGCCCGTCGCCCACTCGCTGCTCCTGTCGTTCCTCGTCGCGGTGATCCCGATCGCGGTCGCGCTGATCGCGCTCGGCGTGCTGCGCCGCCCCGCGTGGCAGGCATCGCTCGCCGGGCTCATCGCGGGCCTCGCGGTGGCGATCGGTGCGTGGGGGATGCCGGCCGGGCTCGCATTCAACGCGGTCGGCGCCGGCATGGCGCTCGCGGTCGTGCCGGTGATGTGGATCGTCTTCAACGCGCTGCTGCTGTACAACATCGCGGTGAAGTCGGGCCGCTTCGACCAGTTCCGGCAGTGGATGCTCGATAACCTGCCCGACGATCGCCGCCTTGTGCTGCTCGTCGTCGCGTTCTCGTTCGGCTGCCTGCTCGAAGGGATCTCCGGATTCGGCACGCCGGTCGCGATCACGAGCGCGCTGCTGATCGCGCTCGGCTTTCCTGCGCTCGAAGCGCTCACCTATACGCTGCTGTTCAACACGGCGCCGGTCGCGTTCGGCGCGCTCGGCGTGCCGATCACCGTGCTCGGCGCGGTCACGTCGCTGCCGCCCGCGACGCTCGCGCAGATGGTCGGCCGCCAGTTGCCGTTCTTCGCGCTGCTGCTGCCGTTCTACGTGGTCGGCGCGTATGGCGGGCTGCGCTCGATCGCGAAGCTGTGGCCCGCGCTGCTCGTGTCGGGCGGCAGCTTCGCGCTCGCGCAGTTCGTCACGTCGAACTTCCTCGGCTACCAGCTCACCGACGTGCTGTCGTCGCTCACGTCGCTGATCGTGACGATCGGCTTCCTGCAGCTGTGGAAGCCGCAGCCCGATCCACAATACGCGCTCGCGCGCAGCGTGCCGGCCGCCGCCGGCGCCGCGCGCGCGGGTTTCGGCGGCTGGCTGCCGTGGCTCGTCGTGTCGGTGGTCGTGATCGTGTGGGTGCACGCGAACATCGCGGCGATCGGCGACGTGAAGATCAAGTGGCCGGGCCTGCACAACGCCGTATACGTGTCGCTGTATCACAAGCCGTACGCGGCGATCTGGGATTTCCAGCCGCTCGGCACGGGCACCGCGATCCTGCTATCGGCGGTCATCACGGCCGCGCTGACGCGCACCGGCCCCGGCGCGTTCGTCGAATGCGTGGTGAAGACGTGGCGGCAAACGTGGATCGCGATCGTCACGGTGATGATGATCGTCGGGCTCGCGTACCTGCTGAACTACTCGGGCATCAGCTACACGCTCGGCACCGGCGTCGCGTCGACCGGTGCGCTGTTCCCGCTGGTGTCGGCATCGCTCGGCTGGATCGCGGTGTTCCTGTCCGGCAGCGACACGTCGGGCAACGCGCTGTTCGGCAACCTGCAGGTCGTCGCCGCCCGGCAGCTCGGCCTCGATCCGGTGCTGATGGCCGCCACCAACTCGTCGGGCGGCGTGATGGGCAAGATGATCTCGCCGCAGAACATCGCGACGGGCGTGTCGACGACGGACCTGAAAGGGCAGGAGGGTGTCGTGTTCGCACGCACCTTCTGGCACAGCGTGATCCTCACGCTGTTGCTCGGCGTGCTGGTGTTCCTGCAGCAGCACGTGCTGACGTGGATGATTCCGGCGCTGCCGAAGTGACGCGCGGCGCGGCGACAGAAGGAAGGCACGAGGAACGCAACGAGGGAAGGCGCGGGAAAAGCGCCACGTAGTGTGCGGAAGCGGTGAACGCGCGGCGGCTCAGCGCGCGTTCGCCCGCCGCATCGTTCGTCCGGTTTTGATCGCGTCGGCAGCATCGACCACGCCGGCCGCTTCGCCGCCGCCCGGCAGGATGCACGCAAGGAACGCATCGATCGCGGGGCTCTGGCGGCGCGCTTTCAGGTAGTACACGTATTCGTCGATCGTCGTGTCGACGCCGCGCAGCGTGATCACGCGCAGGTCCGGATGGCGTTCGGCCTCGCCGAGCGGAAACAGGCTGCCGCCGACGCCATGCAGGATCGCCTCGCGAATCGCTTCGCGGCTGCCGATCTCGGCGACCGACGTCGCCGCGACGCCGGCCGCGGCGAGGATCGTCTCCGTGCAGCGGCGCGTGACCGACCCTTCCTCGCGAATCAGCAGCCGCACGTCGGCGAGCCGCGCCGCGTCGATCGACTCGAACCGCGCGAGCGGATGATGGCGGTGCACGACGAGCACGAGCGGATCGGTCGAGATCACCTTGCGTTCGAGGCCGTCGGCGTCGTTGCGCTGCGACGAGACCGCGAGATCGATGCGGAATTCCTGCAGCGCCTGCAGGATTTCCTCGGAGTTGCCGATCCGGCACGTGAGCGCGATCGACGGGTGCGCGCTCGAGAAGCGGCCGACCGCATCCATGATGTAGTACGGGCCCGTCGCGCCGATCCGCAGATGGCCCTCGAACAGGCCGCCGACGTTGCGCAGCATGATGTCGGCCTGCGCCTCGAGCGCGATCATCTTCTCGACGAGCGGCAGCAGCTCGATGCCCGTCTCGGTCACCTCGAGCTTGCGGCCGCTGCGGTAGAACAGCTCGACGCCGTACACCTGCTCGACCTGCCGGATCTGCGCGGCAATCGTCGGCTGGCTCACGCCCAGGTGGCGCGCAGCGCGCGTGATGCTGCCCTGCCGGACGGTCGCGTGGAACGCCTTCAGCTGATCGAACACGACTCGGCTTCTCCCCTCTTCATCGCGCGTCAGCGTAGCGCACGGATATGTCGGCCGGATGAAAGGCGCGCCGTGCGAGACTTCGAAAAAAAGCTGGGGGTGACCGCAAGAAACCTGCGGGAACCGGTCACGGCCGGGACATGCCGGTGCGGGGTAATAACGGCGACGCCAGATCGCCGGCCCGCTCGCCCGGCGCCCCCACTCCCACCGACCACAGGTGCTCTTCATGTCTTCGAACAATCGACGCGATTTCCTGCGCCTCGCCGCGCAGTCGGCCGGCGCGATGGCCGCCTACGCGGGCTTCCCGCCCGCGATCCGCAATGCGCTGGCGATGCCGGCCGCCTATCGCACCGGCACGATCCGCGACGTGGAGCACGTCGTGATCTTCATGCAGGAAAACCGTTCGTTCGACCATTACTTCGGCGGACTGCGCGGCGTGCGCGGTTTCAACGACCCGCGCCCGCACCTGCTGCCGAACGGCGCACCGGTGTGGCAACAGCCGCCGGCGTCGGTGTTCACGAAGAACTACCATTCGCGCGGGCTCGATCCGTCGGCGCCGTACGTGCTGCCGTTCTATCTCGATCCGAAGCAGACGACCGAATTCCAGCCGGGCACCAACCACGGCTGGAGCAGCGGCCACCTGTCCTGGAACAACGGCCAGTGGGACCAGTGGGTGAACCAGAAGCAGGACGTGCTGACGATGGGCTACCTGAAGCGCCAGGATCTCACGTACCACTACGCGCTCGCCGACGCGTTCACGATCTGCGATTCGTACTTCTGCTCCGCGCATGCCGACACGGCGCCGAACCGCATCTACCTGTGGACCGGCACGGTCGACTCGCGCAACGTCTACGGCAGCGCGCCGAACGGCCCGGGCATCGGCGAGCGCAACGACGTGAACGGCTACACGTGGACGACCTACGCCGAACGGCTCGAGAACGCGAAGATCAGCTGGAAGGTGTACCAGGGCGGCACCGGCATCCCGGGCGACCCGACCGACAACTACACCGACAACTCGCTGATGTTCTTCAAGCGCTTCCAGGTGAAGGAAGGCGCGAGCGGCCCGCTGGTCGACAAGGGCGCGTCGGACCACACGCTCGCTGAGCTGAAGGCCGACGTGCAGGCCAACCGGTTGCCGCAGGTGTCGTGGATCGTGTCGCCGTACAAGTACAGCGAGCACCCGCAGGCGTCGCCGACCGACGGCGCGTTCTACATCAACATGGTGCTCGAGGCGCTGACGTCGAACCCCGAGGTGTGGGCGAAGACGGTGTTCATCCTGAACTACGACGAGAACGACGGGCTGTTCGACCACGTCGTGCCGCCGGTGCCGCCGGTCACGAGCGGCGTGGGCGGGCAGGGCATCGTGTCGTCGAACCTGCTGTCGAACCTCGGCGACGAGCTGCTTGACCTGAACAAGTACCCGGGCGAAATGAGCCCGCTCGTGCCGGGCGCCGACCCGGGCGGCATCCAGCCGATCGGCCTCGGGCCGCGCGTGCCGCTGATCATCATCTCGCCGTGGACGAAGGGCGGCTGGGTCTGCTCGGAGACGTTCGACCATACGTCGGTGCTGCGTTTCCTCGAAGCGCGCTTCGGCGTGAAGGAGCCGAACATCAGCGCGTGGCGCCGGTCGATCTGCGGCGACCTCACGTCGGCGTTCGACTTCTCCGCGCGTCCCGACACGCGCACGGTGAGCTTCACGGTGCCGCAGCACCTCGCCACCGCCGGCCAGGCGTACCAGGTGCCCGCGCAGCAGTCGATGCCGGCGCAGGAGCCCGGCACGCGTCCGGCGCGTGCGCTGCCGTACGAGCTGTTCGTGCACAGCCGCGTGGGCGCGCATGACGACACGGTGTCGCTCGACTTCGCGAACACCGGCGACGCGGGCGCCGCGTTCTACGTGTACGACCGCCGCAACCCGGCGACGCCGCCGCGCCGCTACGCGGTGTCCGCGCGCGACCGCTTCGTCGATACGTGGAGCACGTCGGCCGCGCGCGGCGAGTACCATCTGGCCGCCTACGGCCCGAACGGCTATCTGTGCGAATTCCAGGGCAACACGCGGCTCGCCGCGGACGGCCGCCACGCGAACCCCGAAGCGAAGATCGGCTACGACGTGCGCAATCGCCACGTGTACCTGCAACTGCGCAACAGCGGCCGCGCGACGTGCCGCGTGACGGTCGACAACGCGTACAGCCATGCGCATGCACGCACCTACACGCTGGAGCCGGGCGAGCGCGTCGAGGGGCACTTCGAGCTGTCGTCGAGCCACGGCTGGTACGATCTGACGATCACCGCGACCACGCTGCGCGGCGGCGACGACAAGGTCGTGCGCCGCTTCGCGGGCCACGTCGAGACGGGCCGGCCGAGCCACAGCGATCCGGGGCCGGTGAAGCAGACGGCCTGACGGCGCGACGCGGCGGTCGTGCGAAGCGGGGCAGTTCGCCCGTAGCGCGCGACCACCGCGTGCCGATTGCAGGCGGGTGGCGCTCCGCCCCGCAGGATTGGCTTTTGGAAACTGAAAACTGTTGACAATGTGTCGGGCCGAGGGTATACAAGGATCATTCGCCGATATGGCGCCCTCGTTTTCATCCACAGCCCCGCTGCCTGCCCGACCATGACTGCCCCGAACGCGCTCAGCGCCATCGAACTCCTGCAAAGCCAGTCGCTCGCGATGATCGTCCAGGACATGCTCGAGCGCGCGATCGTCTCCGGCGAATACGCGCCCGGCGAAAAGCTCAACGAAGTCGAGATCGCGACCAGGCTGAACGTGTCGCGCGGCCCGGTGCGCGAGGCGTTTCGCGCGCTGGAGCAGGCCGGCCTGCTGCGCAACGAGAAGAATCGCGGCGTGACCGTGCGGGTCGTGCCGCTGCGTGAGGCCGAGGAGATCTACGAAGTGCGCGCGATGCTCGACGAATCGGTCGCACGCGCGCTCGCGAAGCGCATCTCGCCCGATACGCTGAAGGTGCTGAAGGGCATCATCCAGTCGATGAAGGACGCCGCGAAGACGCACGACGTCACGCGCTATACCGAGCTGAACGTGCAGTTCCACGACGCGATGGTCGTCGGCGTCGGCAATACCCATCTCACCGATACCTACCGCCGGCTCGTGCGCCAGCTCGGCCTGCTGCGCCAGGCGGCGATCGAGGCCGAGGCGGATGCGATCGCCGTGTCGGCGGCCGAGCACGACAAGATCGTGCAGGCGCTCGCGGCCGGCGACGAGGACAAGGCCGTCGCGCTCGTGCGCGAGCACGTCGCGCACGGCCTCGCGCGGATGCGCCGTACGCACGACGAGCAGGGGCTGCCCGCGACGGGCAAGGCGGCGCGGGAGAAGGCCGGCGCGTAAGCGTCGGTCAATGCCCGCGCGGGCTGCCGCGCACCGGCAAAGGGACGCGTCGCCGCGTCCCTTTTTCGTTGTGCGTTCCGTTCAGCGTTTCGTCACGCCTTGTCCGCCTTCCCCGCCGCGCTCGCGAATTTCGCGAGCCACGTATCGACCACTGACGGCTGCCGGCTCTCGTCCTCCGCGCGCTCCTTGCGGCGGATCGCGTTGCGCACGACGTGCGCGCCGACATAGCGGATCGGCTCCGGCGGGAAATGGCCGAGCGGGCCGCGCACGATCGGGCTGCGCGTCCATGCGTTGTCGAGGCCGAGCACCAGCGACGACAGGATCTGCCCGCCCATGTAGGTCGGCCCGACGCCATTGCCCGAATAGCCGAAGCCGTAGAACACGTTCGGCGCGTCATCGAGGCGGCCGAAGAACGGGAAACCCGTCACCGAACGATCCGACGGCCCGTTCCAGCTCGCGGTGATCGGCACGCCGGCGAGCGACGGGAAGAATTCGCGCAGGCTGCGCGTGAGCTGCGCCTCGTACGGCGAGCGGCGGTCGAACACGGGCGCGATGCGGCTGCGCCACGAGAACGTGTTGCCGCCTTTGCCGAGCATCAGCCGCCCGTCGGCGGTCGTGCGGTAGTAGTACACGAAGATCCGCGAATCGAGCACCGATACGCCGTCCACGAGCCCGGTCCGCGCGAGCAGCTCGGGGCATTTCTCGGTGATCACCATGTCGCTCGACACCACCGCGATCGTCCGTTCGAACTGCGGGAAGCGGCTCGCCATCCACGCATTGATCGCGAACACGAGCTTGCCCGCCGTGACGCTGCCGGACGGCGTACGCACGACGGCCGGCTGGCCGGGCGTGAAGTCGAGCATCGGCGTGCGCTCGTAGATGCGGATGCCCATCGCAAGCGCGACGCGGCGCAGCCCGCGCACGAGCTTGCCGGGATGCACGGTCGCGGCGATCGGCGAGTAGACGCCGTCGAGATTGCGCGCGGAGCCCGAGCGGCGCGCGACTTCGGCGGACGGCAGCGGCTCGTAGCTGTGGATGCCGCACGCGGCGAGCGCGTCGAGCACCGGCGCGAGCGTGCCGACCTGCGCGCCCGACGTCGCGGTGTACAGCGTGCCGTCGAGCCGCAATTCGGCGTCGATGTCGTGCGCGCGGCAGAAATCGGCGATGTGCTGCACGGCCGCTTCCGATGCCTTAACGAGCCGGATCGCCTCGGCTTCGCCGAACAGGCGCCGCAGCGTCAGGAATTTCGCGGACCACGTGAGCAGGCAGCCGCCGTTGCGGCCGCTCGCGCCCGCGCCGCACAGGTCGGCCTCGAGGATCGCGATGTCGAGCGCGGGGTCGTGCTGCTTCGCCTGGATCGCGGTCCAGAGGCCCGTGAAGCCGCCGCCGACGATGCACACGTCGGCCTGCGTCGCGCCTTGCAGCGCGGGGGCGAGATCGCCGTCGTTGAACAGCGCTTGTTCGATCCAGAAGGGTCGCATCGGGTGCCATGCCGGTAAGGGTCGAAGATTGCCGTGCGGCGCACGACGGGAAAGCAAAAAACGAAAACGAAACCGCCGCACGGCGATGGACGGCGGCGGCGGGGCGCGCAGCGCGGCTTGGTGCATCGCGTCGCATCGTCGGGCCGCCGCTTCGGCCGATACGCGGCGCACGCCCATCGTCTTCAGCGTGCCCGCGATCGCCGCGACGGCGCCGGGAATCCCGGCTTCGCCGAAATGGTCGACGCAGCCGGCGCGGACCGCATCGACCTTGGCGAGCTTGCCCGGATGCCGACTGTAGTCACGCTTTTTGACCGCCTGATAAAAACCGCGCCGCGGCAGAGGGCGGATGCGCGGCCGCCACACCTTGCATGCGCATCATCCATTTTGCCGTTTGCTTTCTGTTCTCTGCATGTTGTTGACAATCTACAAATCATCGACTTTAATGTCAAGCGTCGAAAACAGCAGTGGCCACGGCGCGGGCGCCGACCGCTCAACCCCCTTCGAACCGAAAAGAATGAACGTCATGACTGAAACGCCTGTATCCGTGGAAGTGAACGGCCGCCGCTACAACTGGATGAGCCGGCCCGTGGTGGTCGTCTGCGTCGATGGCTGCGCATACGAATATCTGGAGGAAGCCGCCGAGGCCGGCGTCGCGCCGTTCCTGCGCACGCTGCTGAAGCCCGGCACGGCGCTCAAGGGCGAGTGCGTGGTGCCGAGTTTCACCAATCCGAACAACCTGTCGATCGTCACCGGCGTGCCGCCGGCGATCCACGGGATAAGCGGCAACTACTTCTACGATCGCGACACCGGCGCCGAGGTGCTGATGAACGATCCGAAGTACCTCGTCGCGCCCACCGTGCTCGCGACCTTCGCCGAGCAGGGTGCGCGCGTCGCGGTCGTCACCGCGAAGGACAAGCTGCGCCGCCTGCTCGGCAAGGGGCTCAAGGGCATCTGCTTCTCGTCGGAAAAGGCCGATGAAGCGAGCGTCGAGGAAAACGGCATCGACCACGTGCTCGAGCTGGTCGGCAAGCCGGTGCCGAGCGTGTACAGCGCGGACCTGTCGGAATTCGTGTTCGCGGCCGGCGTGCGCCTGCTCGAGACGCGCCCGATCGACCTGATGTACCTGTCGACGACCGACTACGTGCAGCACAAGTGCGCACCGGGCACGCCCGGCGCGAACGCGTTCTACGCGATGATGGACACCTACCTGCAGCGCCTCGACGCACTCGGCGCGATCGTCGCGATCACCGCCGATCACGGGATGAACGCGAAGCACGACGACGCGACCGGCGAGCCGAACGTGATCTACCTGCAGGAGCTGTTCGACGAATGGCTCGGCCACGATGCGGCGCGTGTGATCCTGCCGATCACCGACCCGTACGTCGTGCACCACGGCGCGCTCGGTTCGTTCGCGACCGTCTACGTGCCTGGCGACGCCGACACCGACGCGCTGCGCGCGCGGCTCGCCGCGGTCGACGGCATCGAGGTCGTGCTGACGGGCGCCGAAGGCTGCGCGCGCTTCGAGCTGCCGCCCGCGCGGATGGGCGACCTGATCGTGATCTCGAAGCAGGACGTCGTGCTCGGCACGCGCCGCATCAAGCACGACCTGTCGGGCCTCGACGTGCCGCTGCGCTCGCACGGCGGGATCTCCGAGCAGATCGTGCCGCTGATCTTCAGCAAGCCGGTCGCGACCGACGTCACGGGCCGCGCGCGGCTGCGCAACTTCGACATCATCGACATCGCGCTCAACCATCTGCAGTGACGCGGCCGCATCCGCCAGGAGACACTCATGAACGCCATTGCAGCATCGACGGATGTCCGCACGCCTCATCGTGAAGCACTGCGAATCGACGGTGAAAAGATCTACCGCGACGCGGTGATCGAAGTACGCAACCCGTACGACGGCACGCTGGTCGGCACCGTGCCGAAGGCGACGCTCGACGACGTGCGCCGCGCCTTCGCCGTTGCGCGTGCGTACCGGCCGACGCTCACGCGCCACGATCGCGCGGCGATCCTGCGTCGCGCGGCCGACATCGTGCGGGCGTGCACCGCCGAGATCGCGGCGCTGATCACGGCCGAGGCCGGGTTGTGCCTCAAGGATTCGACGTACGAAGCCGGCCGCGTGGCCGACGTGCTGACCTTCGGCGCCGGCGAAGTGCTGAAGGACGACGGGCAGATCTTCTCGTGCGACCTGACGCCGCACGGCAAGAAGCGCCGCGTGTACACGCAACGCGACCCGCTGCTCGGCGTGATTTCGGCGATCACGCCGTTCAACCATCCGATGAACCAGGTCGCGCACAAGATCGTGCCGTCGGTGGCGACCAACAACCGGATCGTCGTGAAGCCGTCGGAGAAGGTGCCGCTGTCGTGTTATCGCTTCGCGGACATCCTGTACGAAGCCGGCCTGCCGCCGCAGATGCTGCAGGTGATCACCGGCGACCCGAAGGAGATCGCCGACGAGCTGATCACGAACCCGGCGATCGACATGATCACGTTCACCGGCGGCGTGTCGATCGGCAAGTCGATCGCCGCGCGGATGGGCTACCGGCGCGCGGTGCTCGAACTCGGCGGCAACGATCCGATCATCGTGATGGAAGACGCCGATCTCGACGAAGCGAGCACGCTCGCGGTGTCGGGCTCGTACAAGAATTCCGGGCAGCGCTGCACGGCGATCAAGCGGATGCTCGTGCACGAGGCGGTGGCCGATCGCTTCACGGAGCTGGTCGTCGAGAAGACGCGCGCCTGGTCGTACGGCAATCCGTCCGATCCGTCGGTCGACATGGGCACCGTGATCGACGAAGCGGCCGCGAAATTCTGCGAGCAGCAGGTGAACGACGCGATCGCGCGCGGGGCGCGGCTGCTGGTCGGCAACGTGCGCGACGGCGCGCTGTATTCGCCGACGGTGGTCGATCGCGTGACCCCCGACATGCCGCTGGTCAAGCATGAAACCTTCGGGCCGGTGTCGCCGATCATGCGTTTTCGCGACATCGACGAGGCGATCCGGATGTCGAACAGCACCGACTACGCGCTGTCGTCGTCGGTATGCACGAACCGCTTCGACCACATCACGCGCTTCATCACCGAGCTGGAAGTCGGCAGCGTGAACGTGCGCGAGGTGCCCGGCTACCGGCTCGAACTGACGCCGTTCGGCGGCGTGAAGGATTCGGGACTCGGGTACAAGGAGGGCGTGCAGGAAGCGATGAAGAGCTTCACGAATACCAAGACGTATTCGCTGCCGTGGTAAGCGACGTGTAAGGCGCCCGCGCCGGCATCGTGGCCGGTGCGGGCGTTATTCGATCGGCTCATATCGTTAGCCGATTTGCGTTTTTGCCGGCCCTCCACGCATCGGTAGAATTCGCGGACCTCTCGAACGGCGCAGGCGCGCCGGCGGGATGATCCTCTCCAATCATTCGGGGTCCGCACCATGAAATTCCTCCGCTCCATTCTGGTCGTCGCGCTGCTGCAGGCTGCCGCGGCCACCAGTGCGCTGGCTGCCGACGACCTGTCGCAGATCAAGTCGGCCGGCGTGTTCCGCGTCGGCACCGAAGGCACCTATGCGCCGTTCACGTACCACGACGAGACCGGCAAGCTGACGGGCTTCGACGTCGACATCGCGACCGCGATCGCGCAGCGCCTCGGGGTGAAGCCGCAGTTCGTCGAAGGCAAATGGGACGGGCTGATCGCGGGGCTCGACGTGAACCGCTACGACGCGGTCGTCAACGAAGTGTCGATCACCGACGCGCGCAAGGCGAAATACGATTTCTCGACGCCGTACATCACGTCGCACGCGGTGCTGATCGTGCGCGCGGACAACACGACGATCCGCTCGTTCGACGACCTGAAGGGCAAGAAATCCGCGAACACGCTGACCAGCAATTTCGGCAAGCTCGCGGCCGCGCACGGCGCCGACGTGGTGCCCGTGCAGGGCTTCAACGAATCGATCGACCTGCTGACGTCCGGCCGCGTCGATGCGACGATCAACGACTCGCTGTCGTACCTCGATTTCCGCAAGCACAAGCCCGACGCGAAACTGAAGATCGCGGCGACCGACACGACCGGCGCGGGCGACGCATCCGGCGTGCTGCTGCGCAAGGGCAGCCCCGCGCTGGTGGCGGCGATCGACAAGGCGCTCGCGGACATCAAGGCGGACGGTACCTACGCGAAGATCTCGCAGAAGTACTTCGGCCGCGACGTGTCGCAGCCGTGACGCGAGGCTGAACGATGCCGGCCTGGCTGCACCTGATGGCGGAATCGCTGCGGCCCCTGCTCGTTGCAGGGCTCGTGTTTACGGTTCCGCTCACGCTCGCGTCGTTCGCGATCGGTTTATTGCTTGCGTTCGGCGCGGCGCTCACGCGGCTGTTCGGGCCGCGCTGGGCGCAGGCCGTCGTGCGGTTCTATATCTGGCTGTTTCGCGGCTCGCCGCTGCTCGTGCAACTGTTCGTGATCTTCTACGGATTGCCGAACGTCGGCATCGTGCTCGATCCGCTGACGGCCGCCGTGATCGGTTTCTCGCTGAACGTCGGCGCATACAACGCGGAAGTGATTCGCGGCGTGATCGAATCGATGCCCAAGGGGCAGTGGGAGGCCGCGTACTCGATGTCGATGACGCGCGCGCAGGCACTGCGTCGCGCGATCCTGCCGCAGGCCGCGCGTGTCGCGCTGCCCGCGCTGTCGAATTCATTCATTTCGCTCGTGAAGGACACGTCGCTCGCTGCCGTGCTGACGGTGCCCGAGATCTTCCAGGCCGCGCAACGCATCGCGGCCGTGACCTACGAGCCGCTGATCCTCTATACCGAAGCCGCGCTGATCTACCTGCTGTTCAGCTCGGTGCTGTCGTCGCTACAACGCCGGCTGGAGCTTCGCTTCGGCCGCCACGCGCTGTTCCAGGCGGAGTTGCGATGATCCGCCTCGAACGCATCGACAAGTCGTTCGGCACGCACCGCGTGCTGAGCGGGATCGACCTCGCGCTGCAGCCGGGCAGCGTGACCGCGCTGATCGGCCCGTCCGGCAGCGGCAAGAGCACGCTGCTGCGCTGCGTGAACCTGCTCGAAGTGCCGGAGGCGGGTGCGCTGGTCGTCGGCGATGCGCGCATCGACTTCGTGCCGGCGCGCCGGCCGTCGCGCGACGCGGTGTTCGCGGTGCGCAAGCAGACCGGCATGGTGTTCCAGAACTTCCAGTTGTTTCCGCACCTGAGCGTCGTGCAGAACGTGATGGAGGGGCTCGTGACCGTGCAGCGCTGGCCGCGCGAGCGGGCCCGGGAGCGCGCGCTCGCGCTGCTCGACAAGGTCGGCATCGCGGACAAGGCCGACGCATGGCCGGCCACGCTGTCGGGCGGACAGCAGCAGCGCGTGGCGATCGCGCGGGCGCTCGCGCCGTCGCCGCAGGTGCTGCTGTGCGACGAGCCGACGTCGGCGCTCGATCCGGAGCTGTCCGTCGAAGTGGTCGAGGTGCTGCGCCAGCTCGCGCGCGAAGGCACGACGATGCTGATGGCCACGCACGACCTGCGTCTGGCCGCGTCGATCGCGCATGATGCGGTGTTCCTCGCCGATGGCCGCATCGTCGAAGCGGGCGCGTCGCGCGACCTGTTCGGCCGGCCGCGCGACCCGCGCACCGCGAAGTTCGTCGCGACGCTCGCGCAAGGCGTGCCGGCGTTCTGACGCGGCACGTAACACGCGCTGGGGTGATGCTCAGCCCAGCGTGTATCCGTCGAGCACGGCGGCGACGATTGCTTCCGGCGCATCCTCCTGAACCAGATGGCCCGCGTGCGGGACCCGGATCAACTGGCCGTCCGCGATGCGATCGGCGAGCGCCTGCCCTTGTTCGAGCGGAATCCACACGTCGTCCTCGCCCCACACGATGCGCACCGGAAAGTCCGGCGGCGCGTAGCGGGCCTCCGCTTCCTCGATGTAGCGCTGGCGCATCTGCGCGATCTGGCGATAGAACGCGGCCTGGCCGGCCGACGTGAGCCACGGCTCGCGGTAGATCGACAGCACGTCGTCGCTCAACGGCCGTGCGACTGCCTGGCCGATATACGTCGACACGAGCGCATGGTGTGCGTACGCGGGCAAGCCGGTGAACGCAGCTTCGTGCTGCGCGACGTGGCGCACGAACGGCGAGCCTTGCGGCGCGATCGCGACCGGGTTCACGAGCGTCAGATCCGCATACGCGATGCCGTCGAGAAAATGCGCGCGCAGCACGGTTGCGCCGCCGTAGTCGTGCGCGAGCACGCGCGGCCGCGCCAGTTTCCATTCATTCAGCAGCGCGCCGAACAGCACGTTCTGGCAACCCAGCGACACGTCCGCATCCGGCATGTCGGACTGGCCGTAGCCGAGCAGGTCGTAGAAGTACACGCGATGGCGTCGCGCGAGCCACGGCGCGATCCGGCGCCAGACCTGCGACGAAAACGGCGTGCCGTGCACGAGGACGAGCGGCGGGCCTTCGCCGAGCGTGCCCCATGCAATCCGGTGGCCTTCGAAATTGAAGCGGTTCGGGAGTTCGAGCATCGGCTTCTCCGTGATAACCTGTTTCGGTTGTTAACAGGTTACGCCGGATTCTCCGGATGTGAAACCGATAGGCGAAAATAAATGGTTACTCGATCCGACCCGGCGCGACCCGGGTACGAATGGCGTGAGACCGATTTCATCGGCGGCCATCCGGCGCTCGACTTTCTCAATACGGTGGCCGACACGGGCAAGACGCGCGACGAGGACAAACTCGTCGACTGGCCGGCCGTGCGGGCGTGGGCCGGGAAAGCGGGATTGCTGGCGCCCGACGATCTGGCGCGGCTGCTGCGTCATCCGCGCCAGGACGGCCCGGATGAACTGGCGGCGCTGCGCCGCTTTCGCGACGACGCGTACGTCGCGATCGCGCATCTGACGGCCGAAGGCGGCGGCAGCGCGGGCGCGCGCGCGGCGGAGCGGCTCGCGGTGGCGATCCGCGACGCGATCGGGCGCAGCGCATTCGACGCGGTCGGCGGCCGCTTCGCGTGGCGGCCCGATGCACGGGCCGCGTCGCGCTGGGTCGATGCGGTCGCGCTCGGTTTCGAACATCTGATGCGCAGCGACGATTTCGCGCGCGTGCGGCAATGTGGTCGGTGTACGTGGTTCTTCGTCGATCGCGGCCGCGGCGTGGGGCGGCGGTGGTGCGACATGCGCACGTGCGGGAATCGCGCGAAGGTGGAGGCGTTCAGGGAGCGGTGATGCGCGCGTCGCGACGATTGCCGTGCCGCGCGCGCGTCATTGAGCGGCCTCGTGCGGACGGTGATCGGGCCATAACGTCGCGGCGACGAACAGCCCCGCTGCCAGGAACGGCGCACCGATCGCGAACAGGATGGCCGTGAGGCCCCAGCGATCCCAGAAGCGGTCGACGAGCGCGCGCTCGGGCGTGACGGGGTCGTACAGCACGTTGACCGCGTCGCCTTCGTGCAGCCCCGGGTGCGACGACGCCGAGCCCTGGGCGAACGTGATGAGTCGCCCGCTGTCGGTCGTGAATGCGACGACGGCCGAATACAGCGCCGTGCGCGACCGCGACGACCGCCCGTTTTTCGCGATCTCGACGACGTGGCCGGTCGAACGCGCATAGTGGTGGACGATTTGCCACTGATGCAGGCCGGCCGCGCCGGCGCCGGCGAGGAAGCCCGTGCCGATCGCGATCGGAATCAGCACGATCGCGACATCCCAGCGGCGCCGTGCCGGCTTGCGTGCGACGCGGCGTGGTGCCGGGTCCGATTGCCGTCGGCGGCGCTCGCTGGCGATCAGCAGCCCGCCGATCGCGAACGACGCGACGGCGAGCAGCGCCGGCACGGCCACCGGAAACCAGCGTTGCGTGAAATCGTCGATCAGCGCGGGGCGCTCGGGATGCTCGGGGTCGAGCAGGACGTCGACGTTTTCGCCGATGTCGTATGCGGGGACCGTCGATGCGGTATTGCCGGCGACTTCGCGGCGCTGGCCGTCGTTCGCGAGGTAGGCGACGATCGGCCGGTACGCGCGCATCGCATCGCTGTCCTGGACGATCCGCACGACCGTGCCCGGCGCGCGGACCAGATGGCCGGGTTCCCGGCCGGCCGTGACGGCGAGTACGCCGGCCAGCACGAACAGGACGACACCGATCGTCAGCGCGATCAGCGCGTCCTTACCCGGCATGGCGCGATCCGGTTCGTGCGTCGCGCGGCTTCGGGTGTGCCCCGGTGAACGGCCCATCGCGACGGACGGGCCGATATTGACGCAACCATGCCCTCTGAATGGTCGCGTCTCGTTCACATGCTTCCATGTCTGACGTCCCATGTTCTCTCAGTGCCGGCGGGCAAACGACGATGCTTGGCGCCGGTCGTGTGATATTTGTCGGACGATTCTAGCGGAAACGATGGGCGGCAGGCGTGCGGTTGCATACCGCCGCGAAGGGTGCGCGTCGCACTCGCGACGCGCCAAAACGGAAAAGGCCGGTCAGCTTTCGCTGACCGGCCTTTGAAATTCCTGGTGGGGCGTGAGTGACTCGAACACTCGACCTACGGATTAAGAGTCCGCTGCTCTACCAACTGAGCTAACGCCCCCAACAGAAGAAAGATTATGCCGGGGTTTTCAGGACATGGCAAGCCCTTTGTGCGAATTTCCTGAAAATATTTCGTCAAGACAACGGCGGTTGCCAGCGCGGTAACGAGCGATCGCAGTTCGCGCGCTCCCGGTATGATGACGCCACACGCGTTGCGCGGCGGTCGCGCAACGCTTTCTGGACATCGAAGATGGACGAAAACGCAGTCCGCGAATTGCTGGATCGCCTGCTGGCCCCGTGGGTCCGCTCGCTGGGTCTGGTCCCCGTGTCGATCGGCGATGACAGCGTCACGCTGCGCCTGCCGTTTTCCGGCGAGTTCCGTCATTCGGGCGGCATCATCTGCGGCCAGGTGTTCACGGCGGCCGCCGACACCGCGATGGTGGTCGCGATCTCGGCCGCGCTCGGCGAATTCCGGCCGATGACGACGGTGTCGCTGAACACCAACTTCATGCGTCCCGTGCGCAAGGGCGACGTGCTCGTCACCGCGCGCGTGCTGCGAATGGGCCGCAACCTCGTGTTCGGCGAAGTCGAGCTGTTCGACGAGGACGGCAAGATGGCCGTCCACGCGACGTCGACCTACGCGCTCGTCAGCTGAGCGGCGCGATGTTCGACCAGATCGTCTTTGCGGGCGGCGGCAATCGCTGCTGGTGGCAGGCCGGCTTCTGGGATGTCGCACAGCCGGCCCTCGCCCTGCGCCCGCGCGTGATCACCGGCATCTCGGCCGGCGCGGCCACCGCCTGCATGCTGTATACGCGCGACGCCGCATGGGTGATGCGCTATTACGAAGAGGCGCTGCGCCACAACCGGAAGAATGCCTACTGGGGCAACCTGTTCGGGCGCGAGCCCGTGTTTCCGCATTACCGGATCTATCGTCAGGCGCTGCTCGACATCTACGGCGAGCCGTTCGCGCAGCTCGCCGCGGCGCCGGAGATCCGCATCGGCGTGTCGCACGTGCCGCGCTGGCTCGGTGCGCGCAGCGCGGTCGCGGCCGGCCTCGTCGCATACAACATCGAGAAGTACGTGCGCAAGACGCTGCACCCGACGCTCGGGCGCACGCTCGGGTTTCGCCCCGAATTCGTGCGGGCGCAGGCCTGCACGCACGTCGACGAACTCGCCGACCTGATCCTGCAGTCGTCCTGCACGCCGCCGTTCACGCCGGTGCTGCGGCGTGGCGGCCGGCCGGTGCTCGACGGCGGGATGGTCGACAACGTGCCGGTCGATGCGCTCGATCCGTCGCCGGGCGACGTGCTGGTGCTGGTCACGCGGCTGTATCCGCGTCCGCAGATGTTCACGGTCGCGCATGGCGACCAGCGGCGGCTGTACGTGCAGCCGTCGAGCAAGGTGCCGATTTCGAGCTGGGATTACACGAGCCCGTCGCAGATGCGGCATGCGTACGATCTCGGGCGGCGCGACGGTGAGCACTTCCTCACGCGGGTCGGCGCGATGACGGGCGGCCGCGTGGCCGCCTGACGAGCGGGAATGAAAGGGGGCCGCGCGACGCGCGCAGCCCGTGCGATCAGCGCTTGCGGATCGGCGTCAGCGCTTCCGGGTTGGCGACGCTCGACATGTCGCCGTCGTCGAACGCGAGAATGTTGCGGAATGCGGCACTGAAATACAGTTCGTAGCTTTCGCGCTCGACGTAGCCGATGTGCGGCGTGCAGATCACGTTTTCCATCCGCAGCAGGCTGTAGCCCTGCAGGATCGGCTCGCTTTCGAACACGTCGATCGCGACCATGCCCGGCCGGTTGTGCGACAGCGCGTTGACGAGCGCGTTTTCCTCGAGCAGCTCGGCGCGGCTCGTGTTGACGAGCAGCGACGTCGGCTTCATCCGCATCAGGTCTTCCTGCTTCACGATGCCGCGTGTGTCGTCGTGCAGGCGCAGGTGCAGCGACAGCACGTCGCTTTGCTCGAACAGCGCTTCGCGGCTCTCGGCGGCCGTGTAGCCGTCGGCGCGCGCGGCTTCGAGCGAATGCTCGCGGCCCCAGATCAACACGTTCATCCCGAACGCCTTGCCGTAGCCGGCGACGAGCCGGCCGATCTTGCCGTAGCCCCAGATGCCGAGCGTCTGGCCGCGCAGCACCTGGCCGAGGCCGAAGTTCGGCGGCAGCGCCGACGTCTTCAGGCCCGACTGCTGCCACGCACCCTGCTTCAGGTTCGCGACGTACTGCGGAATGCGGCGCTGGGCGGCCATCACGAGCGCCCAGGTCAGCTCGGCCGGCGCGACCGGCGAACCGGTGCCTTCGAGCACCGCGACGCCGCGGTCGGTACACGCGTCGAGATCGATATGGCTCGACACGCGGCCGGTCTGGCTGATCATGCGCAGGTTCGGCAGCTTGGCGAGCAACTGGGACGTAATCGGGGTCCGTTCACGAATCAGCACGAGCGCCTCGACTTCCGCCAGACGGCTGGCGAGCTGTCCGAGGCCGCGCACCGTATTGTTGAAGACCTTTACGTCGTGGCCGGCGAGCATCTCGAAGCAGTTCAGCTTGCGGACGGCGTCCTGGTAGTCGTCGAGGATGGCAATTTTCATGGTGAACGGGGTGTCGCGCGTTGAAAGCGGGGCCGTGGCGGCGGCGCACCTTGCGCACCCGTCCCGCCCGGCCGGGGCCGACATGATGCTACGTCGGCTGCCTCCATGGTGTCTTTTTAACAGGTTGTTACGCTCCGCCGCAATCAGCGCCAGCCACACCCGGCGCCGCTCCCGCGCGGTGCAACAGGGTGCGCTGTTGTGTCGCATCAAATATGTCCTTCCTGATTCGGCCATTTACTCGACGAGGTTCACCCAATTGTTGCTCTCGGCAGAATAATTGGATCAACTATCCGCAGAGGCCGAGGATTTTTGACTATTTTTATCGTCAACCGGCCCCTTGTTGAGCAACTCTGCATCATTTCCGCTGTCGTAGGAGAATTACGCATTTGCTTCATCTTTTTGAAGTTGTAACAGCGGCAGGAGTCGTTTATGGATCATTTGCAGTCGATGCGCGTGTTCGTCAAGGTTGCAGATCTCGGCAGTTTCGCGCGGGCCGCGAGCGCAATGGATATCTCCAACGCGGTCGCGACGCGCCACGTCGCCGATCTGGAAGGCCGGCTCGGCACGCGTTTGCTTAACCGCACCACGCGCAGCCTCTCCCTGACGGAGTCGGGTCAGGTCTATCTGGAGCGTGCCCGCCAGATCCTCGACGAGCTCGAGGATGTCGAGCAGATGGTCGTCGCACGCAATCACGAGCCGGTCGGCACGCTGCGCATCGTCGCGCCGGTGGTGTTCGGCCTGCACAACCTCGCCCCCGTGCTGCAGTCGTACACGGAGAATTTCCCGAAGGTGGTGCCCGATCTCACGCTGGTCGACCGGCAGGTCGATCTGGTCGAGGAAGGTTTCGACGTCGGCATCGTCGTCACGCGCCAGATGCGTAGCGCGAGCATCGTCACGCGGCGCCTGACCACCGGTTGCATGACCGTGTGCGCGACGCCGAGCTATCTGGAAAAGCACGGCGTGCCGACGCATCCGGAACAGCTCGCCGAGCATCCGGCGCTGAGCCTGCCGACCGAATACTGGGGCGACGAGCGCGTGTTCACGGGGCCGGACGGCGAAGTGCGCGTGCGCCCGACCAACGTGATCGTCGCGAACAACACCGCGATGCTGCGCCAGTTCGCGTTGCTCGGGATGGGTGTCGCGATCCTGCCGAGCTACCTGATCGGCAGCGACATCGCGCGCGGCGCGCTCGTGCGGCTGCTGCCGGATTTCCGGCTGCCGCAGGTCGAGATCAACATCGCCTATCCGAGCCGGCGCCATCTGCCGGCGAAGGTGCGCACGTTCATCGACCATCTCGTCGAGCATTTCAGCCACTCGACCGACGCGATGATGGGCGAACAGTGGGCCGCGCAGAGCGCGACGCTGCCGCCGATCGGCGTCGAGATGCGCGCCGAGCAGCCCGAATCGACCGATCCGAACCTGCAGCCGCGTCTGGCGCGCTCGCCGCGCACGCGCGCAGCGGTGCCGTCGCCGCTGTAACGGCGCTGCGGCCCGGGCCGGCAGCGCTACAGCCGGCACAAAGAAAAAACGCGGATCGATCGATCCGCGTTTTTTTATGGCTGCGTGCCGGAGCCGGGCGCGCCGCAAGCGGCGCCCGGCGGCCGGGCCGTCACGAACCCGTCTTGCGCGCCGTCGTCTTGCGGGCGGCGGTCTTGCGGGCCGGTGCCGGTTTCTCTTCGGCGCCTTCCGTCACGGTTTCGGCATCCTTCGTCGCCGATTTGGCCGTCTTCTTCGCGGCGGCGGCTTTCGGTTCCTTCTTCTCGAACTCGAAACCGATCTTGCCGTCCGGCTGCTTCACGAGGAACGCCTTGAAGTTGCGGCCGGTACGCGACGACTTGAAGTTCGGCAGCAGATCCGTGCGGCCGTCGGCGAGCAGCTTGCCCATCTGCTCGCGCGTGATTTCCTGCTGCAGGATCACCTTGCCCGAGCGGAAGTCGCAGGTCTTCGGGTTCGCCACCGAGTGTTCGCACACGTAGCTCATCCCGTGCTCGAACACGCGGCCCTTGCACTTCGGGCACGCGCCGACCGGCTCCTGCGCGGAGAAGTCGGGCGCTTCGCCTTCCTCGCCGCCCTGGTCCTGGCCGAAATCGAACTCGAGCTTGTAGTTCTTCGTCTCGTCGTCGAAGGACAGCTTGAGGATCGCCGAGAACGGGCGGCCCATCTTGCTGCGGAACCCGGACAGCGGCCCGATTTCCTTCTTCTGCAGCAGCTCTTCGACTTCCGGGATCTCGAACTGCCGGCTGCCCGGGATCTTCGAGATCGAGAAGTCGCATTTCGTGCACGCGAAGCGGCGGTAGTTTTCCTTCACCTGGCCGCCGCAATTCGGGCACGGTGTCTCGAGCGTCGCGTAATCGCCGGGGATCGTGTCGGAATCGTATTCCTTCGCGCGCTTGACGATCTGCTGCGTCATGCGGGCGATTTCCTGCATAAACGCGTCGCGGCCGAGATTGCCGCGCTCCATCTGCGACAGCTTGTATTCCCATTCGCCGGTGAGCTCGGGCGCCGTGAGTTCCTTCACGCCGAGGCCGCGCAGCAGCGTCATCAGCTGGAATGCCTTCGCGGTCGGGATCAGTTCGCGACCTTCGCGCAGCAGGTACTTTTCGCCGAGCAGGCCTTCGATGATCGCCGCACGCGTGGCCGGCGTGCCGAGGCCCTTCGCGGCCATCGCCTCGCGCAGCTCGTCGTCCTCGACCAGCTTGCCCGCGCCTTCCATCGCGGACAGCAGCGTCGCTTCCGAGTAGCGTGCGGGCGGCTTGGTCACGAGCGCGACGGCGGCGATCTCGTCGGTCTTCACCTTCTCGTCCTTCTGCACCGGCACGAGGTTCGCGTCCGCGCCTTCGGCGTCGCGGCCGTACACCTGCAGCCAGCCCGGCTCGACCAGCACCTTGCCTTCGGTCTTGAAGTGATGGCCGGCGACTTCGGTGATCCGGGTCGTCACGCGGAATTCGGCCGCCGGGAAGAACACGGCGAGGAAGCGCTTCACGACGAGGTCGTACAGCTTCTGCTCGGGCTCGGACAGCGCCTTCGGCGCCTGGAGCGTCGGGATGATTGCAAAGTGGTCGCTGATCTTCGAGTTGTCGAAGATCCGCTTGTTCGGCTTCACCCAACCCTTGTCGAGCACCTGCTTCGCGTGCGGCAGGTAGTTGTTGCTCTCCTTGAGCATCTCGAGCGTGGACTGCACGGTCGACAGGTAGTCTTCCGGCAGCGCGCGCGCGTCGGTACGCGGGTAGGTCAGTACCTTGTGCTTTTCATACAGCGCCTGCGCGAGACCGAGCGTGTTCTTCGCGGAGAAGCCGAAACGGCCGTTCGCTTCGCGCTGCAGGCTCGTCAGATCGAACAGCAGCGGCGACAGTTGCGTCGACGGCTTCGATTCCTCGGACACCGTGCCGATCTGGTCGCGGCAGGCGGCGACGATCGTCTCGGCAGCCGGCAGGCTCCACAGACGGGAGTCGCGCTTTTCCGGATCGAATTCGTCGCGCTTGAATTTCGGGTCGTACCACTTCCCTTCGTAGAAGCCGCTCGCGCACGCGAATTCGGCCTTCACTTCCCAGTAGTCGCGCGGGATGAAGCGGCGGATTTTCTCTTCACGTTCGACGACGATCGACAACGTTGGCGTCTGAACCCGGCCGACGGTGGTCAGGAAGAAGCCGCCGCCCTTGCTGTTGAACGCGGTCATCGCGCGGGTGCCGTTGATCCCGACGAGCCAGTCGGCTTCCGAGCGGCAGCGTGCGGCGTCGGCGAGCGGCTGCATGTCCGTGTCGCTGCGCAGGTTCGCGAAACCGTCGCGAATCGCCTGCGGCGTCATCGATTGCAACCACAGGCGCTGGACTGGCTGTTTCGCCTTCGCGTGCTGCGCGATCAGGCGGAAAATCAGCTCGCCCTCGCGCCCCGCGTCACATGCGTTGATCAGGCGGTCGACGTCCTTGCGCTTCATCAGCTTCGTGAGCACCTTGAGGCGCGACTCGCTTTTTGCGATCGGGTTCAGGTCGAAATGCGGGGGAATGACGGGCAGATGCGCGAAGCTCCATTTCCCGCGTTTGACCTCGTACTCCTCCGGGGCGGCGATTTCCAGCAGGTGGCCGACAGCGGACGAAAGGACGAAATCGTCGCTCTCGTAATACTCGTCATGCTTGGTAAAGCCGCCCAAAGCGCGTGCGATGTCGTTCGCGACAGAAGGCTTTTCCGCAATGATCAGTGCTTTGGACATGACAGGTGTGTGTTGGTAGACCGGGTTCGCCCGGTTGTGGGTCCCTTTTACGACCGCTTTATAGCACACGCCGCAGCGACGGCGGCTCGGCGTGTAAAAAGCGGCTCATCATAGAGGGGGGCTGCAATGGCGGCAAGCGCCCGGCGCGGCGGGCCGCGCCAGCCTGCGCAAAACCGCCGGGCGGGCCCGCGAATTCAGGCTTCGACGTTCAGGATGTCGCGCAATTTCGGTGCGTGCGGCGCACCGGGCACCGCACTCAGGTCGGACAGCATGCGCTCGACGATCGCCGCGTGCGGCAGCACCGTGCCAAAGAAGCGGGCGGTGTGGGCATCCTCGATCAGGATGGTCGGGAAATTCTCGACGTCGAGATCGTCGAGGCGGTCGGCATGGGTTTCGATGTCGATCCAGGCGAAGCAGGCGTCCGGATGCGCATCGGCGAGCTGGTCGAAGGCGCTCCGGTAGTCGCGGCACGTGCCGCACCACTCGGCGCACAGGCAGGCGACCAGCAACGTGCCGGGATCGGCGAGGCGCTCGGCGATCCGATCTGCATCGGTGTCGAGATTCAGCGCGGGCATGGAATTCCTTGGGTAGCGTCGGCGGTCGGGCCGCCCCTATGCCGGGGAATGTAGCACGCCCCGCGCAGAGGGGGTGGGCGCGGCGTCAAGCCGCGCGAAGCGTCCGCCGGCGACGCTCGCGACGCGGCCGGTCAGTTCCAGCGAGAGCAGCGCGCCATGCAGCACGTCGTCGGACAGGCCGCTGTGCTCGGCCAGCCATTCGTACGTCACGGGGCCGTATCCCAGCGCGGCGAGCACCGCCTGTTCCGACGGGGTGCCTGGTGGAGCGGCTTCGATGGAGGCCGGCGCGGTGTTCGCGGCAGGGCGACCCGCTTGCGCGATGCCGGCAGCTTCGGGTTCGCGGATCTCGTCGGCATTCGGGCCCTGATTACCGGCTCGCATTGCGCCGCTCGTTGCGCGCGCCGCCGGTTCGCCCAGCCCGTATTCCTCGAGCACGTCGAGCGGCGCCGCGGTGAGCTTCGCGCCGTCGCGGAGCAGCGCGTGGCAGCCCTGCGCGAGCGGCGCGTGGATCGAACCGGGCATCGCGAACACATCGCGCCCCAATTCGTTCGCGAGCCGCGCGGTGATCAGCGAGCCCGAGCGCGGGGCGGCCTCGACGACGAGCGCGCCGATCGCGAGCGCGGCGATCAGCCGGTTGCGCTGCGGGAAATGCGCGGCGCGCGCCGGCGTGCCGAGCGGCCATTCCGACACGATCGCGCCGTGTGCGGCGATCTCGTGCGCGAGCGCGCGGTGTCGCGCCGGGTAGACGAGATCGGCGCCCGTCGCGATCACCGCGACGGTGCCCGAGCGGCCGTCGAGCCCGCCGCGATGCGCGGCGCCGTCGATCCCGAGTGCGAGGCCCGAGACGATCGTGAGGCCCGCGTCGGACAACACGTGGGCGAAATGCGTGGCGTCGGCGAGCCCCTGCGGCGTCGCATGGCGGCTGCCGACCACCGCGAGGCCGCGTGCGTGCAGCAGGTCGAGCTGCCCCTTTACATATAGCAGCGGCGGCGGATCGTGCAGATCGCGCAGCCGCGGCGGGTAGGCCGGATCGCTCAGCGTGACGAGCACGTTGCCCGGCCCGTCGAGCCACGCGAGCACGGCGTCGGTGCGCGTATCGAGACCGTCGCGCTCGCTCGCACGCACGGCCTGCGCGGCGGCGGGGGTGGCCACGGCGGCGATCGCCTCGTCGGGCGCGCGCAGTAACGCGTCCGGCGAGCCGAAAGCCGCGAGCAGCACCTGCAGCACGGCGGGCGAGAGACCGGGCGCATGCGCGAGCTGCAGCCAGGCGCGCAGCGCGGCGGGCGTCAGCGCTTGCGGGGACATGAGGCGGCCCTCGAATGCGGCGGCCAGCGGAGCGCGTGGCGCCATGATAAAATTTTCATCATCCGAAATACTCGACAGGGCCGTGCGCGCAGGCACGCGGCCGATTGCAGGAGGCGCGATCCGCGGCATTGATATGCCACGCATCCGCCTCATCTTCATTGCATCCCGGCGGCGGCGCCAGCCGGCCGGATGGCCGATGCGGCACGCCGCTCCACCGAATACCGAATACCATGGCATTGCTCAATATTCTTCATTACCCCGACAAGCGGCTGCACAAGGTCGCGAAGCCCGTCGACAAGGTCGACGACCGGATCCGCAAGCTCGTCGCCGACATGGCCGAGACCATGTACGCGGCGCCCGGCATCGGCCTGGCGGCCACGCAGGTCGACGTGCACGAGCGCGTGATCGTGATCGACGTCTCCGAAGAGAAGAACGAGCTGCGCGCGTTCATCAACCCGGAGATCGTGTGGTCGAGCGACGCGAAGCAGACCTATGAAGAAGGCTGCCTGTCGGTGCCCGGCATCTACGACGAAGTCGAACGCCCCGACCACGTGCGCGTGCGTGCGCTCAACGAGCAGGGCGAGACGTTCGAGCTCGACTGCGAAGGCCTGCTCGCCGTGTGCGTCCAGCACGAGATGGATCACCTGATGGGCCGCGTGTTCGTCGAATATCTGTCGCCGCTCAAGCAGACGCGTATCAAGACGAAGATGAAGAAACTCGAACGCGCGATGTGATGCGCGTGCGCCCAGCCCGACCCCGAACGCTGTCATGACCCATACGTTGCGCGTGATTTTTGCCGGCACGCCGGAATTCGCCGCGGCTGCCCTTGCCGCGATCCACGAGGCCGGTTTCCCGGTGCCGCTCGTGCTCACCCAGCCCGATCGCCCGGCCGGGCGCGGGATGAAGCTTCAGGCGAGCGCCGTGAAGCGCTACGCGGTCGAGCACGGGATGGCCGTCGCGCAGCCGCCGTCGCTGCGTCGCGCGGGCAAGTACCCGGCGGAGGCGGCCGACGCGATCGAACTGCTGCGCACGACGCCGCACGACGTGATGGTGGTGGCCGCGTACGGCCTGCTGCTGCCGCAGGAAGTGCTCGATATCCCGCGCGCCGGCTGCATCAACATTCACGCATCGCTGCTGCCGCGCTGGCGCGGCGCGGCGCCGATCCATCGTGCGATCGAGGCAGGCGACGCCGAGACGGGCGTCACGCTGATGCAGATGGACGTCGGCCTCGACACCGGCGCGATGATCGAGGAGGCGCGCCTGCCGATCGCACCCGACGATACGACCGCGACGCTGCACGACCGCCTCGCCGCCGACGGCGCGCGGCTGATCGTCGACGCGCTCGTGCGGCTCGAGCGCGACGGGACGCTGCCGGCGACGCCGCAGCCGGCCGACGGCGTGACCTACGCCGAAAAGATCGGCAAGCACGAAGCGGCGCTCGACTGGCGCAAGCCTGCCGACGTACTCGCACGCCAGGTGCGTGCGTTCGACCCGTTCCCGGGCGGCGTTGCGACGCTCGACGGCGCGGCCATCAAGCTGTGGGCGGCCGAGCCCGTGGCGGCGCATGCCACGATTGCCAGCGCGGCGCCCGGCACGATCGTCGAAGCCGCGCCGGAAGGCGTGGTGGTCGCATGCGGCAGCGGCGCGCTGCGCGTCACCCAGCTGCAGAAGCCCGGCGGCAAGCGGCTGCCTGCACGCGAATTCCTCGCCGGTTCGCCGCTCGCCGCCGGCCAGCGTTTCGCGCTGCCCGACGTCGACTGACAGGCCTGAGCGCCATTCGACCCGGTCTGCCGGCCCGGCGCAACTGGCCGGACGGCCGAGTCGCGCGGGGCGGCAGGCACGCGTAGAATTTCCCTGCGCTCCCCGGTTTCGAGGTTTTCATGTTCGGCATCACCCATTTCGGCTTCTTCGTGTTCGCGGTCTTCCTGCTGAACATCACGCCCGGCCCCGATACGGCCTACATCGTCGGCCGCAGCGTCGCGCAGGGGCGCGACGCGGGGCTGATGTCGGCGTTCGGCATTTCGGCCGGCTGCTGCGTCCACGCGCTCGCCTGCGCATTCGGCCTGACCGCGCTGCTGGCCGCGTCGGCCACCGCGTTCACGGTGATCAAGCTGGTCGGCGCCGCGTACCTGATCTATCTCGGCGTGCGGATGATCATCGTGAAGCAGGCCACCGCGCCGTCGGGCGCCGCAGCCGCGCAGGCCGCGGCCGCCAAGCCGCTACGCCAGTTGTTCATGCAGGGTTTCTGGACCAACGTGCTGAATCCGAAGGTCGTGCTGTTCTTCGTGTCGTTCTTCCCGCAGTTCGTGTCGGCCGACAGTCCGCACAAGGCCTGGGCGTTCCTGACCCTCGGCGCGGTGTTCGTCGCGATGAGCACGGTCTGGACGAGCCTGGTTGCATGGGTGGCGGGCAGTGTCACGCAGCGATTTTCCGGCAAGCCGGGCGTCAGGAAGTGGCTCGATCGCACGGTCGGCAGCGCTTTCGTCGGGCTCGGCCTGCGTCTTGCCGCTTCGCAACGCTGAGATTGAATTTTTCCGGCAAGACCTTATCTAACAAATCGCTTACAATTTTCCGCCGTGCCCTGTGAGGTGCGGCGGGTCCCCTGACGGATAAGGAGTGGGTATGTTCAATTGGGTCAAAACGGCGATGCTGATGGCCGCGATCACGGCCCTGTTCATCGTGATCGGCGGGATGATCGGCGGCTCGCGCGGCATGACGATCGCGCTGCTGTTCGCGCTCGGCATGAATTTCTTCTCGTACTGGTTCTCGGACAAGATGGTGCTGCGCATGTACAACGCGCAGGAGGTCGACGAGAGCACGGCGCCGCAGTTCTACCGGATGGTGCGCGAGCTGGCCACGCGCGCGAACCTGCCGATGCCGCGCGTCTACCTGATCAACGAGGATGCGCCGAACGCGTTCGCGACGGGCCGCAACCCCGAACATGCGGCGGTCGCCGCGACGACGGGCATCCTGCGCGTGCTGTCGGAGCGCGAGATGCGCGGCGTGATGGCGCACGAACTCGCGCACGTGAAGCACCGCGACATCCTGATCTCGACGATCACCGCGACGATGGCGGGCGCGATCTCGGCACTCGCGAACTTCGCGATGTTCTTTGGCGGGCGCGACGAGAACGGCCGGCCGGCCAACCCGATCGCGGGGATCGCGGTCGCGCTGCTCGCCCCGATCGCAGGCGCGCTGATCCAGATGGCGATTTCGCGAGCCCGCGAGTTCGAAGCCGACCGCGGCGGCGCGCAGATTTCCGGCGATCCGCAGTCGCTCGCCACCGCGCTCGACAAGATCCATCGCTATGCGGCGGGCATCCCGTTCCAGGCGGCCGAGGCGCATCCGGCCACCGCGCAGATGATGATCATGAACCCGCTGCACGGCGGCGGCCTGCAGAACCTGTTCTCGACGCACCCGGCCACCGAGGAGCGCATCGCGCGCCTGATGGAGATGGCGCGCACCGGCCGCTTCGAGTGACCCCCGGCGACCCGCGCGGCTGCTGCCGCGTGGGGCCGCCCCGCCACCCCGCATGCTTCGCGCTGCGGGGTGTTTCATTTGTGCGCGCCGTAAAGGGGCCAAAGGGCCAGCATGGCCGCACGCTACAATGCGCGGTTTGGGATCGCCGGGCCATCGGCCGCCGCGATCCCGCCGTTTGCCGTATTTGTTTGCCGCACCTGATTGCCGCGCCTGCTTGCCGATTCCGCACCGATGACACGACCCCGTTCTTCCGCTCCGACTTCTTCCGGCCGCCCGGCGCGCCTGGCTGCGCTGCACCTGGCGCCCGATTCGCTCGGCTTCGCGCTCGACGCGGCCGCGCAGGCGGTCGACGCGGTGCGACGCGGTACCGCGTTGCCGGCGGCGCTGTCGACCGTATTCGCGCAGATGCCGTCCGGTGCGCAGGCGCTCGCGCGCGGCGCGACGCAGGACGTCGCCTACCGGACGATGCGTCGCCTCGGCAGCGCGGACTGGCTGATCGGCAAGTTCGTCAGCAAGGCGCCGCCCGCGCACGTGCACGCGGTGCTCGCCGGCGCGTTCGCGCTGCTGCTCGACCCGCCTGACGAGGCCGCGTACCCGGCGTTCACGGTGGTCGACCAGGCCGTCACCGTCATCGGTGCGCGCCGCGAATTCGCGTTCGCGAAGGGGATGGTCAACGCGGTGCTGCGCCGTTTCCTGCGCGAGCGCGACGCACTCGTCGCCGCGATGCAGGACGACCCGGTCGCACGCTGGAACTACCGCGCGTGGTGGGTCGATGCGGTGAAGCGCGCATGGCCCGATGCGTGGCAGGCGATTCTCGCGGCCGGCGAGCATCAGGGGCCGCTGACGTTGCGTGTGAATGCGCGCCGAGCGAGCGTCGATGCGTATCTCGACACGCTGCGCGCGAGCGGAATCGACGCGACCGCGATCGGCCGGCACGCGGTGCGGCTCGCGTCGGCGCTGCCGGTTGAGCGCATTCCGGGCTTCGCCGACGGCGTGGTGTCGGTGCAGGACGCCGGCGCGCAGCTCGCGGCCGAATGGCTCGGCGCGCGCGACGGCATGCGCGTGCTCGACGCGTGCGCGGCGCCCGGCGGCAAGACGGGCCATATTCTCGAACTCGCCGATGCGGAAGTCGTGGCGCTCGAAAGCGACGCGACGCGCGCGGCGCGCATCGGCGAGAATCTCGTGCGCCTGTCGCTCGCGGCGAACGTGTGCGTCGGCGATGCGGGCGCGCCGGACACCTGGTACGACGGGCGTCCGTTCGATCGCATCCTGGCCGACGTGCCGTGCTCGGCGTCCGGCATCGTGCGGCGGCACCCCGACATCCGCTGGCTGCGCCGCGAGGCCGACATCCCGGCGCTGGTCGCGGAGCAGCGTCGCATCCTGTCGGCGCTGTGGCCGCTCGTGAAGCCGGGCGGCGAACTGCTTTACGTGACCTGTTCGATCTTCCCGGAAGAAGGCGAATTGCAGGCCCGCTGGTTTGAAGCGGCCTGTGAAGATGCGGTACGATTGGACGCCCCCGGCCAACTGCTGCCGGGCAGCGTGCAGGGACGGGCGGCCGCCGGCGCACTCGACCAGAACACCGATCACGACGGATTTTTCTACGCGCGGTTTCAGAAACGGTGACGATCAAACACCTTTTTCCCTTTCGGCTCGCGGCCGTCCTGCTGGTCGCGTTGACGCTGTGCCTGGCCGTCGTCCGGCCGGCGCATGCCGAATCGATCGCCGTGCAGCGCGCATCGCTCCAGTCCGACGGCAGCGGCTGGAGCCTGGACGCGCGGTTCGACTTCGAGCTGAATCCGAACCTCGAGGATGCCGTCAACAAGGGCATCCCGCTTTACTTCACGACCGACTTCGAGCTGAGCCGCGCGCGCTGGTACTGGTTCGACGAGCAGCCGGTGGCGGTCACGCAGACGATCCGCCTGTCGTTCCAGCCGCTCACGCGCGAGTACCGCGTGTCGACGGGCGGCCTGCAGCTCGGCTTCCCGTCGCTGAAGGATGCGCTCGCGGTGGTCCGCCACATCACGTCGTGGCACGTGATCGACCGTAACCAGGTACGGGCAGGCGAAACCTACACGGCGTCGGTGCGGATGCAGCTCGACACGGCGCTGATGCCGAAGCCGTTCCAGGTCGATGCCGTGAACAACCGCGACTGGACGCTCGGGTCGGACTGGAAGCGCTTCAACTTCACGGTGACCGAACGTGCTAAATAAAGTACGCCGCGCGGCCAGCGGGAAGAGCCTCCTCATCCGCGTGATCGTCTCGACGGTCGCGATCACCGCACTGCTGCTGCTCGTGCTGCTCGCGGCCGCGAGCGCGAACACCGAATTCTTCGACCGCTACTACTCGTGGCTGTACGCGACGAACATCATCGTCGCGCTCGTGTTCCTGCTCGTGGTGCTCGGGCTGATCGGGATGATCGTCGTGCGCCTGAGGAAGGGCAAGTTCGGCACGCGGCTGCTCGCGAAGCTCGCGGTGTTCTTCGCGCTCGTCGGCGTGGTGCCGGGCGGGATCATCTACATCGTGTCGTACCAGTTCGTGTCGCGCAGTATCGAGTCGTGGTTCGACGTGAACGTCGAGACGGCGCTGACGGCCGGGCTGAACCTCGGCCGCGGGATGCTCGATGCGTCGCTGTCCGATCTGCAGACCAAGGCGCGGCTGATGTCCGACCAGCTCGCGAGCGTCGACGCGAACACGAACGGCACGACGCTCACGCTGCTGCGGCTGCGCGACCAGTTCGGCGTGCAGGACGCGACGATCGTCGAGCCGAGCCGCGGCGGCTCGGGCGCCGCGCCCGACCTGCACATCGTCGCGCAGGCGTCGGGCAATTTCGCGGCGCTGATTCCGGACGACCTGCCGACGCCGCTGATGCTGAGCCAGGCGCGCGAACACGGCGCGTATGCGGCGATCGAGGGCGAGGTCGACGGCGACCCGCGCGCGCATGGCGCGAAGGGCGCGCTGCGGTTGCGCGTCGTGCGGCCGATTCCCGATGCGACGACGTCGCTGCTGCAGCCGGCGGAGCGGTTCCTGCAGCTCACGCAGCCGGTGCCGCCCGGGCTCGCGCACAACGCGGACGCCGTGCAGCGCGCGTACCGCGAGTACCAGGAAAAGTCGCTCGGCCGCACGGGCCTGCGCAAGATGTACATCGGCACGCTGACACTCGCGCTGTTCCTCGCGACCTTCATCGCGATGATGCTCGCGCTCGCGCTCGGCCAGCAGCTCGCGCGGCCGCTGTTCCTGCTCGCGCAGGGCACGAAGGAGATCACGGAAGGCGACTACACGCCGAAGCGCGAGATCAAGACGCGCGACGAGCTCGGCTTCCTCACGCAGTCGTTCAACGCGATGACGCGCCAGTTGTCCGAGGCGCGGCTCGCGGTCGAGAAGAACCGCATCGCGCTCGAGCATTCGAAGACGTATCTCGAGAGCATCCTCGCGAACCTGACGGCCGGCGTGTTCGTGCTCGACCGCCAGTTCCGGCTGACGACGGCCAATCGCGGCGCCGAGCGGATCTTCCGGCAGCCGTTCAACTCGCTGATCGGCACGACGCTCGACCGGATCGGCGTGGCCGCCGGGTTCGGCGCGATGGTGCGCAAGGCATTCGCCGATCGCGAGGCGGCGTCCGACGGCGGCAGCGGCGATCGCGGCCACTGGCAGCAGCAGTTCGCGATCGAGGTGCCGGGCGAAACCGATCCGCTGACGCTGCTCGTGCGCGGCACGCGGCTCGTGTCGACTGTCGAGGGGCAGGCCGACGATCCGCAGACGTCCGGTTACGTCGTCGTGTTCGACGACATCTCCGACGTGATTTCCGCGCAGCGTTCGGTCGCGTGGGGCGAGGTCGCGCGGCGGCTCGCGCACGAGATCAAGAATCCGCTGACGCCGATCCAGCTGTCGGCCGAGCGGCTGCAGATGAAGCTGTCGGACAAGCTCGCGCCGCCCGACGCGGACGTGCTCAAGCGCGGCGCGACGATGATCGTGAACCAGGTGGCCGCGATGAAGCGGATGGTCGACGATTTCCGCGAATACGCGCGCACGCCGCCGGCGGTGCTCGCGAACCTGCAGTTGAACGAACTGGCGAGCGAGGTGCTCGGGCTGTACGGCGTCGGCGAAGGCAAGAGCCCGATCGTCGCCGAGCTCGCGCCGTCGCTGCCGGTAATTCGCGGCGATGCGACGCAATTGCGCCAGGTGATTCACAACCTGCTGCAGAATGCGCAGGATTCGGTCGCGGAGTCCGCGCATCCGCGTGTGTTGATCGAAACCAAGACAGTAGAATATGGCGACCCCGACGCCGAGGGCAAAACGCGCGTCGCGGTACGGCTTACCGTGTCCGACAACGGGCCCGGTTTTCCGGCACGCATCCTGACCCGCGCGTTCGAGCCTTACGTGACGACGAAGGCGAAGGGCACGGGGCTCGGGTTGGCCACGGTCAAGAAAATCGTTGACGAGCACGGCGCGCGGATCGATCTGCGCAATCGCATGCACGGCGAGACCGTCGAGGGTGCGCAGGTATCGATCCTGTTCCTGCAGATGGCGAGCGATACGCCAGGCGCCGAACCGGGTGCACAGGACGGGACGACTCCCGCCAAGACAAAAGCAAGTGAGCAGACAAAGGCAGCGTAAATGGCAACCATCCTGGTGGTAGATGATGAAATGGGCATCCGGGAATTGCTCTCGGAGATCCTCAGCGATGAAGGACATGTCGTCGAGGCGGCGGAGAACGCGCAGGCCGCGCGGGAATACCGGCTGAATCAGGCGCCCGATCTCGTGCTGCTCGATATCTGGATGCCCGATACCGACGGCGTCACGCTGCTCAAGGAATGGGCGGCGCAGGGGCTGCTGACGATGCCCGTGATCATGATGTCCGGGCACGCGACGATCGATACCGCCGTCGAGGCGACCAAGATCGGCGCGCTCGATTTCCTCGAAAAGCCGATCGCGCTGCAGAAGCTGCTGAAGT